>JAPJRE010000101.1 GCA_030824725.1 Sphingomonas sp. | reverse complement strand
GAGTGAACGCTTCCCCGAACGACCTGCCCGAGGATCCCGAACGGGCACTCATCCTCGCTTATGCCCCCGCCGACCGGCGGGCGGCGCTGGCTGCGCTGTTTGCGCTCGACGATGCCCTGGCACAGTTGCTGCGGACGACGAGCCAGCCGGCGGTAGGCCAGCTGCGGCTCGCCTGGTGGCGCGAGGCGCTGGCCAAGCTCGATACCGCGCCGCCGCCTGCCGAGCCGGTGCTGCGCGGCCTTGCCGCCGAGCTGCTGCCGCGCGGCGTCACCGGCGCGTCGCTGGTGCCGATCGTCCATGGCTGGGAAGTACTGGTCGAGGAGGAGGCGCTCGATGCGCTTGCGCTCGCGCGCTATGGGTCGGGGCGGGGGAGCCTGTTCGTTGCCGCCGGCACCGCGCTCAGCGCGCAGGGCGATCCTCTTGCCGAGGGAGGGGAGGGCTGGGCGCTGGCGGATCTTGCCCGCCATCTCGGCGATGGCGAAGAGGCCCGGGCGGCCCGCACCGCCGCCGCGCCGCTGCTGGCACGAGCCTTGGGGCGGCGCTGGAGCCGGCCGGGCCGGGCGCTGGGCGCGCTGGCGCATCGGGCGCGGATGGACCTGGCACTGCCGGTAGACGCGCCGCCGCCGCTCGGCGCCCCCCGGCGCGTCGCGCGGCTGCTGTGGCATCGCCTCAGCGGCCGCTAGGGCTTGGCTGCACGCTTCTGAAGCTGTAGCGTTCCCCGAGCTTGGGGGAATGTTGGATGTGGCGATATGCGGTGGGGGCTGCAGCCGCGCTGTTGCTGGCCTTTGGGGGATTCCTGCTGTTCCAGCCGGGGCCGGCGCGCACGCCTCTGGCTGCGGTGATCCCGCCGCCGCCCGGCGCGCCCGCGTCGCCCGATTCCCTGCCCGAAGCCGCCCCCATCGCCGACGCGAAGACGCGCGAGCAGAAGCGTTTCGATCGCTACGACCATGACCGTAACGAGGCGATCAGCCGCGACGAGTATTTCGCCGCGCGCCACAAGGCCTTTGCCCGGCTGGACACCAATGGCGACGGCAGGCTCAGCTTCGAGGAATGGGCGACCAAGTCGATCACCAAGTTCGCCGGGGCCGATGCGGACAAGTCCGGCACGCTCACCCGCGCGGAGTTCGCCACCACCGCGGTGAAGCGCCGGCCGCCGGCGGCGCGCTGTGCATGCAGCAAGCCGACGCCGCCCGCGCCGGCGCCGGCTCCCGAAAATGGCGACGAGGACGATTAAGCGGTCAGCCGACCCGCTCGAAATGGCCGCGCTCGAACCCGCCGGCCATCAGCGCGACGATCCGCTCTGCCACCACTTCGGGTGGCTTCACTGTCGCCGGGTCCTCGCCCGGGAAGGCGCGCGCGCGCATCTTGGTGCGGGTGGCGCCGGGATCGACGATGCCGACCCGGACCTGGCTGACATTCTCCAGCTCATGCCCATAGCTGAGCAGCAGATTCTCGAACGCCGCCTTAGACGCGCCGTACACGCCCCAATAGGCGCGCGGCGTGCGGCCGACGCTGGAGGTGACGCCGATCACGCGGGCGGCCGGTGCCTTGCGGAGCATCGGATCGAACGCCGCCAGCATCGCGCCCTGTGCGCTGACGTTGAGCGCCAGCACCTTGGCGAACTCTGCGAAGTCAATCGCGTTCACCGCGCTCAGCGTGCCGAGCATGCCGGCGTTGAGCACCAGCATGTCGAGCGTCGGCCAGCGCTCGCCGATCGCGCCGGCGAGGCGCCCGATCGCGTCGTGCTCGGCGAGGTCGAGCGGCGCGATGGTCGCGCTGCCGCCGGCCTGGAAGATTGCGTCTTCCACCTCCTCCAGACCACCCGCGGTACGGGCGGTGAGGATGACATGGGCGCCGGCGGATCCCAGCGCGATCGCCGTCGCCGCGCCGATTCCGCGGCTGGCGCCGGTGACGAGGGCGGTCTGTCCCGCCAGCGGACCGTCGCTCACCGGCTCAGCCGACCTTCTCGGCGAGCAATGCGAGCTGGTCCGGCGGCGGGGCCAGTTCGTCCTGGTCGGTCAGCGTCGTCGGATAGTCGCCGGTGAAGCAGGCGTCGCAGTACTTCGGATGGATGTCCGCGCGGCGCGCCTCGCCGAGTGCCTTGTACAGGCCGTCGATCGAGACGAAGGCGAGGCTGTCGGCATGGATGAAGTCGGTCATCCCGCCCACGTCCATCTTGGCGGCGAGCAACTTGGCGCGCTCGGGCGTGTCGACGCCGTAGAAGCAGCTGTGGCGGGTCGGCGGCGAGGCGATGCGCATATGCACTTCCTTCGCGCCGGCATCGTGCATCATCTGCACGATCTTGAGGCTGGTGGTGCCGCGCACGATCGAGTCGTCGATCAGCACGATGCGCTTGCCGGCGATCAGCTCGCGATTGGCATTGTGCTTCAGCTTGACGCCAAGGTGGCGGACCTTGTCGCCCGGCTGGATGAAGGTACGGCCGACATAGTGCGAGCGGATGATGCCCAGCTCGAACGGGATGCCCGACTGCTGGGCATAGCCGATCGCCGCCGGCACGCCCGAATCGGGCACCGGCACGACGAGATCGGCGTCGACCGGCGATTCGATCGCCAGCTGCGCGCCGATCGCCTTGCGCACCGAATAGACCGAGCGGCTGTCGCTGATCGAATCGGGGCGCGAGAAATAGACATATTCGAAGATGCACGGCCGCGGCGCCTGGGGGGCGAAGGGCTTGTGGCTGGTCATCTCGCCATTGGCCTTGACGATCACCAGTTCGCCCGGTTCCACGTCGCGGACATATTGCGCATCGCACACGTCGAGCGCGACGGTTTCCGAGGCGAAGATCACCGAATCGCCCTGGCGGCCCATCACCAGCGGGCGGATGCCGAGCGGATCGCGGCAGGCGATCATGCCTTCGGGCGTCATCACGATCAGCGAATAGGCGCCCTCGACCTGCTTGAGGGCATCGATGAACCGATCGATCAGCGTGCGGTACTGCGAGGTGGCGACGAGGTGGATGATCACCTCGGTGTCCGAGGTCGACTGGAAGATCGCGCCGCGCCGGACGAGATCGCGCCGCAGCCGCATCGCATTGGAGATGTTGCCATTATGCGCGATCGCGAAACCGCCGCTGGCCAGCTCGGCGTAGAGCGGCTGGACGTTGCGGATCGCCGAGCCGCCGGTGGTGGCGTAGCGAACATGGCCGCAGGCCGAGAGGCCGGGGAGGGCGCGGATCACGTCGTCGCGATCGAAATTGCCGGCGACATGGCCCATCGCGCGATGCGTATGGAACTGATGACCGTCCCAGCTGGTTATGCCCGCCGCCTCTTGGCCGCGGTGCTGGAGCGCGTGCAGCCCCAGCGCGACCATCGCGGCCGCGCCTTCGCTGTTGGAAACGCCGAATACGCCGCACTCTTCGCGCAGCTTGTCGTCATCGAACGGGTGTGTGGTAAGCATTGGCCCTCGGGGGGGAACGGGGACGATGGGCGGGCATATAAGCGCTTCGTCCCGCTTTGTCTCCGGTCTGTCACACGGAAAAGGACCGTTTACCCTTTTTGCAGGTTAACCCCCTGAGAAAGGAGAGCGATCATGGCCAAGGACCACGGCGCGCAGATCAAGAACGACGACCTCTACGAGAAGCTGCGGGACGAGGGCGCCTCGAAGGAGAAGGCGGCGCGGATTGCCAATGCGCAGGCCAATGGCAGCCTCGATTCGGGCGGCGGCAGGCTGGAGGATCGCAGCAAGGCCGACCTCTACGACGAGGCCCGGGAGATCGGCATCGAGGGCCGCTCCACGATGAACAAGGACGAACTGGTGACAGCAATCCGGAAACGCTGAACCGCGCCGATCGTCAGACGACGCGCTGGGCACTGCCTCTCATGAGGTTCGACCAGAGCTGCGCAGGCACGCCGGAAATTTCATTGGGTAACGCTTGACACGACTGCCTTTGTTATCTGGTATACAAAATACCAAATGCAAAAGGGGTCGGGTTATGTTCGTTCGTCAACCGCGCGTCCGCGCAACATTGTTACTTGGGACGGCGGTCCTGCTGCAGCCCCTGCTGGCGCAGCATGCCAGCGCGCAGACCAGCGATTCCACCGCAGCGGCCGACGAGACGCAGGGCGAGGAAGAGTTGGTGGTGACCGGTTCGCGCATCCGGCGCTCGGCCAAGGACAATCCCGCGCCCGTGGCAGTGGTGACCGCCGACGAGATCCGCAGCTTCGGCTCGCAGCAGATCACCGACGTGGTGAACCAGCTGCCCGCGCTGGCGATCACCCAGACCAACCAGACCAGCAACCTGGCGGGCAACGCCGGCATCAACGCGCTCGATCTGCGCGGCATGGGTACGCAGCGGACGCTGGTGCTGGTCGACGGGCGACGGCAGGTGCCCGCTATTCCGGGTACCTCGGCGGTAGACCTCAGCAACCTGCCCTCGAGCCTGGTCGAGCGGGTCGAGGTGGTGACCGGGGGTGCTTCGGCGCTCTACGGCGCCGACGCGGTCGCGGGCGTCGCCAACTTCATTCTGAAGAAGGACTTCGCGGGCATCGATTCGAATTTCCGCTACGGCCAGTCGACCCGTGACGACATGCGGTCCTACGGCTTTGACCTGCTTGCCGGCACGAACTTCGCCGACGGCCGCGGCAACGTCACCGCCTTCGCCTTCTACGACAACCAGCCGAATTCGATCTCGGGTCAGGATCGCCCGTGGACGGCGCGCGGCTATCCCTATTACACCCGCGCCAAGAGCACCCAGAAATACTATATCTCGGACGGCAACTACAATGTCAGCTCCGCCAACGCCGCGCAGGTGATCCTCGGCGGCAAACTGTATGCCGTGAACCCGGACGGTTCGCTGCGCGCGCCGAGACTGGGGCCGAGCGGCTTCACCAACCCGACGCCGGTCGACTTGACAAACACGAGCGAGGCTTTGGGCACGCTACTCACCGATGGCGGCGAAGCGCAGGGCCGCTATGACGGCTGGCTGCTCTCGGTGCCGTCGGAGCGCGTCTCCACCCGCGTCTCCGCCCACTATGATTTTAGCAGCGCGTTCAAGCTGTTCGGCAACGCCAGCTTCTCGCGCAACTTCTCCACCGCCGCCTATGCGCCGCTGTCCGGGTTCGGCACGGACGTGGTGCCGGCGGACAGCCCCTATATCACGCCGGCGATCGTGGCGGCCTCGGGTGGTACGATCCCCGATGGCGGCATCAACTTCGCCCGCCGCGTGTCCGAAGTGGGCACGCCGCAGACCCAGTATCGCCGCAAGACCATCCAGGCCGTGGCAGGGGCGGAGGGCGACTTCCGCCTGTTCGGCAACGCGTGGAACTATTCGGCCTATTACAGCTATGGCCGCAGCGAGCAGCAGGTCCGCGACGTCAATGCGACGGCCTATGACCGCTGGTATCTCGGCCTCGATTCGACGACCGGCCCGGACGCCAAGCCGATCTGCCGCAGCACGTTGACCACGCCCGGCGACGGCTGCGTACCGATCAATCCGCTGGTGCCGCTGACCCAGCAGATGATCAACTACATCCAGTACACCTCGGATTGGGGCACGTCGGTGATGACCCAGCAGGTCGCCTCGGCCTATGCCTCGGGCGGGCTGTTCAACCTGCCGGGCGGCACCCTGCAGATGGTGGTGGGCGCCGAATATCGTAAGGAACGCAACGACATCGGCGTCGTCCCGCAATATGACGAGACGAGCAAGGCCTTCGACCCGACGATCGGCACCACCGGGGTGCCGCTGGTCGGCAAGTATGACGTCAAGGAAGTGTATGGCGAACTGCACGCGCCGCTGCTGCGCGAGGTGTTTGCGGTGAACAGCCTGTCGCTCGACGGCGCGGTGCGGCTCTCAGACTACAGCACGGCCGGCACCACCACTACTTGGAAGGTCGGCGGCGAATGGGCGCCGATTCGCGACATCCGCTTCCGCGCCACCTATGGCCAGGCCGTGCGTGCACCCAATATCGGCGAGCTCTACACCTCCAGCAGCACCAGCGGCCTGTGGGTCACCGATCCGTGCCAATCGTGGAACCTCAAGAACCGGACGACCCGCACCCAATATACGGCGGCAAACTGCGCTGCGCTCCACCCCAGCGATCTGACCAACTACTGGGTCTATCGCGACATCATCTCGAAGGGCAATCTGGGCCTGAAGCCGGAGACCGCCCGCACCCTCACCGTGGGTGCGGTGGTCGAGCCGCGCTTCGTGCCGGGTCTTTCGCTGACGGTCGACTATTACAATATCGACCTGCGCGACGCGATCGACGCCTTCGGCGCGCAGACGCTGATCAACAAGTGCGTCGACCAGCCGACGCTCAACAACGTGTTCTGCGGATTGATCCAGCGCGACTCCGGCAACAACATCGTTTCCGTCGTCACCCAGAAGCTGAACCTTGCCCAGTATCTGACGCGCGGCATCGACATCGGTCTCACCTATGCGACCGACCTGGAGAAGTTCGGCCTGGGGGCGAATGCGGGCCGCCTGGCGTTCGACGCCAATTTCACGCGCCTGCTCAACCGCCGCTATACGCTCGACCCCGCCGACCCGGACACGATCACCGAGTTTCGCGGCGTCTTCGGCAGCCCGACCTGGAAGGGCGTGGTGCGCGGCACCTATTCGCAGCCAACCTGGGGCGGCACCTGGACGGTGCGCTACTTCTCGCCGATGAAGGCCTCCAGCACCATCGACAGCAAGAGCTATGATCGGGTCTTCACCCCCAATTTCTTCTATCACGACGTGTTCGGCTGGGTGAAGCTGACCAAGAACATCGAATTGTCGGGTGGCTTGAGCAACCTGTTCGACACGGCGCCGCCGCGCATTCCCGGCGCGGAAGCGGGCGGGGCCAATTTCGAGCTCAGCTACCAGGCCGGCGTGTATGACACGATCGGACGGACCTTCTTCCTGGGACTGCGCTTCACGCGCTGAGCAACGGGGCAAGGGGAGGGGCGTCGCTCTTCCCCTTGTGCTGCCGATCCCGGGTGACGCGTGTCGTCAATCCCGCTACATCGCGCCCGTGACCGATATCCGCGAAACGGGCGCCACGCTCGACCCGAAATATGATGCCAACGGCCTGATCACCGCCGTCGCCACCCATGCGAGCACCGGCGAGGTGCTGATGCTCGCGCATATGAATGCCGAGGCGCTGGCGGTGACGCTGGAGACCGGCAAGGCCACTTTCTGGTCGCGCAGCCGCGGCCGGCTCTGGACCAAGGGCGAGACCTCGGGGAATTTCCTCCATGTCGTCGAGGCGCGGATCGATTGCGACCAGGATGCGCTGTGGCTGCGCGTCGAGCCGCACGGCCCCGCCTGCCACACGGGGGCGCCCAGCTGCTTCTACCGCCGGATCGAGAACGGAGCGCTGGTGCGCGACGCATGAGGCGGGGCGTGCTGGCGCTGCTGCTGGGGCTTTCCGGATGCGGCGCGCCGTCGCCGGCGCCGGTGCCGGCCGCATCGGCCGATCTCGAAACGGCGGCGATCCAGCGCGGGCTGGTCCGCGACCCGAAGGACGTGAGCATGGCCGGCGCCTATGCACGCGGGCCGGACCGGCTGTGCATCGTGCCAGCCGGCCGGGCGCACCGGATCGGCATCGTCATCGATTACGGGGAAGGCAACGGCTGCCGCGCGACCGGCCTTGCCCGGCGCACCGGCGAGGGGCTGGCGCTGGTCCTAGGGGACGACGACGCCTGCCGCTTCACCGCGCGCTATGACGGCGACCATCTCGCGCTGCCGGGTGCGCTGCCCAACAGCTGCCGGCGGCTCTGCACGGGCAGGGCGGCGCTGGCCGGCGCCCAGTTCGCGCGGATGGGCGAATCGGTCGCCGAGGCCGGCGCGATGCGCGATCCGGCTGGCCGGCTGCTCTGCGGCCGATAGACTGCGCGCCGGCATGTGATAGGATCCCGTGCAGCGGCACGGACCGCCACCATGGGAGAGTGACGATGCGTGTCCTGTTTCTCGCCGGTGCCCTGAGCCTGTTTTCCATCGCGCCTGCCGCCGCCCAGATCTGGGGTGGCCCCGTGCCCGCCAGCGTGGGCGGCAGTTTTGCCGGGCGCGGCGTCCACGTTCCGCCGCAGCCCCGCACCGCGCGCAGCGAGATACGTGCCGGCGAGCGCAGTGGAGAACTGACGCGCCAGGAGGCCCGCCAACTTCGCCGGGCAAATGACGCCAATGGCGCCCTTGCCGAGCGACTAGCGCGCGATGGGCTCAGCGAGGCCGAAGCCGCCGAACTCAACACTCGCGCCATCCTGCTTCACGAGGACATTGTCCGTGCCCGTTTCCACGGCGGATCGCGCCCGCAGAAATAGGGTGCAGGCTTGACGTTCACGTAAGGGTAAACTACAAAAGCAGAATGACCGCTGCTGCCGCTCCGATCGAGGCCCTGGCGCCGATCGAACCGCGTCCCGACCGCGACGCCTTTTCCATTTCCGACCTGTGCGCCGAGTTCGGGGTCACCCCCCGCGCGCTGCGCTTCTACGAGGACGAGGGGCTGATCGCGCCCGAGCGGCGCGGCACCCAGCGCATCTACACGCACCGCGACCGCGCGCGGCTCGCCTGGATCCTGCGCGGCAAGCGCGTCGGCTTCAGCCTGGGCGAGATCAAGGAGATGATCGATCTCTACGATCTCGGCGACGGCCGGCGCGTCCAGCGCCAGGTGACGCTGGAGCGGTGCATGGACCGCATCCGCCATCTCGAAGCGCAGAAGCGGGACATCGATGCGCATATCGCCGAGCTCGCCCAGTTCGTCGACCTGATCAGAAGCAAAGACAACGAGCACTAAGAACAACGAGCACTGAGGAACCTGAAATGCCGCAGTTTACCCCGCCCGTGCGCGACACGCGCTTCGTCCTCGATCGGGTCATCGGGCTCGATCGCTACACCAACCTGCCGCACTTCCAGGCAGCGACGCCCGACGTGGTCGACGCGGTGCTGGAGGAAGGCGGCAAGTTCGTCGCCGAGGTGCTCTTCCCGATCAATCATAGCGGCGACCAGCAGGGCTGCACCCGCCACCCCGATGGCAGCGTGACCACGCCGGAAGGCTTCAAGGAAGCGTACCAGAAGTTCGTCGAAAGCGGCTGGGGCACGCTCAGCGCGCCGGCCGAGTTTGGCGGTCAGGCGATGCCGCATGTCGTCGCGACCGCGTTCGAGGAATATATGATCGCCTCGAACATGGCCTTCGCCATGTATCCGGGCCTCACCCATGGCGCGATCGCCGCGCTGCTGGTCAAGGGCTCGGAGGAGCAGAAGGCCAAGTATGTGCCCAAGATGATTTCGGGCGAATGGGGCGGCACGATGAACCTGACCGAGCCGCAGTGCGGCACCGATCTGGGGCTGATCAAGACCAAGGCCGAGCCCAACCCGGACGGGTCCTACAGCATCACCGGCACCAAGATCTTCATCTCGTCGGGCGAGCATGACCTGACCAGCAACATCATCCATCTGGTGCTGGCCAAGACCCCGGGCGCGCCGGACAGCACCAAGGGCATCTCGCTGTTCGTGGTGCCGAAGTTCCTGGTGAACGACGATGGCTCGCTGGGTGCACGCAACGGCGTGAGCTGCGGCTCGATCGAGCACAAGATGGGCATCCACGCCAACTCCACCTGCGTGATGAACTATGACGGCGCCACCGGCTGGCTGGTCGGCGAGGAGATGAAGGGGCTCGCCGCGATGTTCATCATGATGAACGCCGCGCGCCTGGGTGTCGGCCTGCAGGGCCTCGGCATCGCCGAAGTCGCGATGCAGAATGCGGTCCAATATGCCGGCGACCGCCGCCAGGGCCGTGCGCTCACCGGCCCGAAGGAACCGGCGGAGAAGGCCGACACGCTGTTCGTCCATCCCGATGTGCGCCGCATGCTGATGGAGGCCAAGGCGCAGATCGAAGGGCTGCGCGCGCTGTGCCTGTGGGGCGCGCTCCAGGTCGACATGGAGCATGCCGCCGCCACCGAGGAAGAGCGCCAGCTCGCCGGTGACCTGATCGGCCTGCTCACCCCGGTGATCAAGGGCGTCGGCACCGATATCGGCTACAAGGTCGCGACCGATTGCCAGCAGGTCTATGGCGGCCATGGCTATATCTCCGAATGGGGCATGGAGCAGTATGTCCGCGATGCCCGCATCGCGATGATCTACGAAGGCACCAACGGCGTACAGGCGATGGACCTGGTCGGCCGCAAGCTGGCGCTGAACGGCGGCCGCGCGGTGCAGGCCTTCTTCCGCGTCGTGAGCGAGGAAGTCGCCGCGGCCAAGGGGGATGCGAAGCTTGCGGGCTTTGCCGAGGCGCTGGAGAAGGCGCTGGGGCATCTCCAGGGTGCGACGATGTGGCTGGCGCAGAACGGGTTCAAGAACCCGAACGAAGTCGGCGCGGGCGCCTATCCCTATATGCAGCTGACCGGCCTGGTCGCGCTCGGCCTGATGTGGCTGCGCATGGCCAAGGCGGCGAGCGAGGCACTGGCGCAGGGCGCCGAGGATGTCGCCTTCCTCGAAGCCAAGCTGGTCACCGCGCGCTTCTATGCCGAGCGTTTCCTCCCCGATGCGAGCGGCCTGCGCCGCAAGATCGAGGCGGGCAGCGAGGCGGTGATGGCGCTCGACCCGGTGATGTTCAAGGCAGCCTAATCGCTGCTGGAACCGGACGAGGCCGGCGTAGCGGGAGCCGCTGCGCCGGCCTTGCTCTGTGCGGGCGATGCCTTGCGGCGGACTCCGTCCAGCGGCGCCGGATCCGGGACCGGCGCGGGCGTCGGCATCGCGACAGGTGCAGGCAGCGGCTGGCGACGCATGCACTGGGCAGGGCTCGGGCGGCGGAATTGCTCGCAATTCCACAGCGCCTTCACATACTGAACCTTCTCGTCGCGCAGATAGCTGAACGACATCGCGGCAGCCTGCTCGCCGCTGGGGGGCAGCCGGGCGGGCTTCTTGGATGAATCCAGCCAGGCCATGAAC
>JAPJRE010000100.1 GCA_030824725.1 Sphingomonas sp. | reverse complement strand
GCATCGTGAACACCAGCCAGGCCGACATCTGGCCGAGATCGTCATTGCCCGCGAGCCCGTCCGGCGTCGGCTTGTACTGGCTGTCGACGATCTGCTTCAGCCGTTCCTGCGTCCGCCAGGGCTGGCCGGCATAGCTGTACAGATAGGCGACATGGTGGCTGGGTTCGTTGCCGTGGATATACTGGCCGATCAGCCCGGCGATGTCCTCGGCATGGCTGTAGTCGAGCTTGGAATTGTCGAAATCGAACATCGCATCGAGCTTGCGCACCACCGCCGCGTCGCCGCCCATCAGGCGGAACAGCCCGGCCTGGTCCTGCGGCACGAACCACGAATATTGCCAGGCATTGCCCTCGGTATAGTCCGAGCCATAGTTGATCGCGGTGGGATCGAAGGGCGTGCGATAGGCACCGTCGCTCTTGCGGGCGCGCAGGAAGCCGGTCTTCACGTCAAAGCTGTTGCGCCAGTTGCCCGCCCGCTTTTCGAACGTCGCGGCGAGATCGTCGCGGCCCAGCGCGCGTGCCATGCGGGCGATGGTCCAGTCGTCATAGGCATATTCGACGGTCTTGGAGGCGGCTTCCGGCTCCTTGTCGATCGGCACATAGCCAAGCTTCTGGTACCAGCCGAGCCCGCCATAGGGCCCGTAGGTGGCGCTGGCGACCATCGCGTCGAGCGCGGCCTTGCCGTCGAACCCGCGCAGGCCCTTGAGATAGGCGTCGGCGATCACCGGCACGGCGTGATAGCCGATCATCGTCCAGGTCTCGCGGCCCTGGAACTGCCAGACCGGCAGGATGCCGAAGGGGCTCGCCTGCTGGCTGGCGATCAGTGACTGGATGATGTCGCGGTTGCGCGCCTCGGGCTGGACGAGCAGCAGCAGCGGGTGCTCGGCGCGGAAGGTATCCCAGAGCGAGAAGGTCGAGTGGAAGGTGAAGCCCTCGGCCTGATGGACCTGATCGTCGGGCCCGCGATAGCGGCCGTCGGCGTCGGAGAAGACGCTGGGTGCCATCAGCGTGTGGTAGAAGGCCGAGTAGAAGTTGCGCAGCGCCGTCTGGCTGCCCTGCGCCTCGATCGCGCCGAGCGCTTGCTTCCACGCGGCGGTGGTGCGGGCGCGGACGGCATCGAAATCGCCGGTCTCGCTGGCGAGATTGGCGAGCGCGGCATCCTCGTCGACGCTCGACAGCGCGACGCGCAGTTCCAGCGGCCGGTCGAGCACGCCGAAATCGAGCCGGGCGACGATCGAGCGGCCCTGCAACTGGGCGACGCCCTCATCGCCGCGGCCGGGCCCCTGGAAGCCGCGATACGGCACCTTGCCCTCGGTATCCACGAAGGCATGGTCCTTGAGCGGCGCAGAGGGACGGATCGCGAAGAACAGCTTGCGCGCCGGCGCCCAGCCGCGCGTTTCGCGCGCGCCGGTGATCGTACCGTCGGGGCGCACCCGCACCGAGGACCAGAGGATCTTGCCCGGATAATCGTACAGCGAGCTGCGCAGGTCGAGCACGAGGTGCGCCGCCTTGCCGGCCGGGAAGGCATAGCGCTCCACCGCCACGCGGGTGCCCGCGGTCATCTCGGCGCGGACGCCTTGGTCCTGCAGCGTTACCGCATAATAGCCCGGCCGCGCGACTTCCTCGGCATGGGTGAAGCGCGAGCGATAGCCCGAGCCGGGCTTCTTCGGGTTGCCCGGCTCCAGCGGCACCGTATCGCCCGCCACCGGCGCGATCAGAAAGTCGCCAAGGTCCGAATGGCCGGCGCCCGAGAAGTGCGTCAGCGAGAAGCCTTGGATCGTCGGGTCGTCATAGCGATAGCCGGCGGCATGGCCATAGCAGGCGCGGATTTCGCAGCCGGTATCGGTGTCGGGACTCAGCTGCACCATGCCGAAGGGCGCGACCGCGCCGGGGAAGGTATGGCCCTCGCCGCCGGTGCCGACCCGCGGATCGGCATGCTCATAGCCGGTCTGGGCGGCGAGCGGCGTCGCGAGGAGCGACGTGGCGGCGAGTGCGAGCGCGGCGCGCTGAAAGGTCCCCTGCATTGCCAAGGCTTAACCGAGCAAAGCTGAGGACGGAAGCCTGCCTGCGATCACTCCGCCGCGAGCGGCAGCATCGGCATTTCGCGGCTGGGCGCGGCGACCACGCGGTTCCGCCCGCCTTCCTTGGCCTGGTAGAGGGCGGCATCGGCCATGCCGAGCAGGTCGGCGACCGAGCGGGTGCTTTCGGGGAGCGACGCAACGCCGAATGAGGCGGATATCTTCGCGTCATGCGTGGCGGACAGCGCCTCGATCCGCTCGCGCAGGATCTCCGCCTTGGCGACCGCTTCGCTCAGCCCGCATTCGGGCAGGATCACCAGCAGTTCCTCGCCGCCATAGCGGCAGGCGACGTCCGAGGTGCGCAGCGCCCCCATGATCTGCGCCGCGGTCTCGCGCAGCACCGAATCGCCCAACGCATGGCCGAATTCGTCGTTGAGCTTCTTGAAGTGATCGAGGTCGATCATGATCGCCGCGAGGTGCGCGCCGGTGCGCTCCGCAAGGCTGGCGTGGCGGGCCAGCGCATCTTCCATGTAGCGGCGGTTGTAGAGGCCGGTCAGCGGATCGCGCAGCGCCTGGGTGCGCAGCTTCTCGCGGAGGGCGATGTTGGAGACGGCGAGCGACATCGCATCGGCGATCGCGGTGGCGAGCGGCTGGATGCGCTCCAGCTGCGCGGCGGCATCGGGCAGGGTGGTGGCGACCTTGAGCATGCCCTGGATCTCGCCATGCGCGGTCATCGGCAGTTCGAGCACGGTCGCGCAGCCGAGGTGATGCTCGCAGCGCAACGCGCCTCGGCTATCGGTGTTCAGGTGGGGCTTGCCGCGCTTCAATGCCCAGCATTGCGACGGCGTGAGCATCGGCCGCAGCGTATCGGCCTCGGGCCAGCGCCAGCTGGCCGACAGCTCCAGCCGGTCGCGTGAATTGTTGAACACGTAAAGCGCGCCGCCGAACCCGGCGAGCAGCGAGTCGATCGTCGCGCCCAGTACCGCATTGGCATCGGCATAGCCGTTGGCGCTCTGCAGCATCTCGGTCATGCGGAACAGGTGGTTGACCTGCTTGCGCTCGGCATGGGCGCGCTCGGCGTCCTGGCGCCGTTCGCGCAGCACCCGCAGCGTCTGCGGGCCGCCGACCAGCAGCAGGAACAGCGCGACGGCGGCGGCACCGAACTCGAACGCGGCATCGACCAGCAGCATGTCGCGGCCGTGCGCGAACGGGTGCAGCAGGTGCGCGACGACCATCACCATCACCGCCGCGGAGGCGGCGATCACCCGCCACTGCATCGAACGCTCGAGTGGATCGGTACGCGGTACGTCGGGTTGGTTGAAGTCCACGGATTCCGTCCCAAGGCCAGGGCAGGAGCGCCGCGGCCCAGGGACATTATAGCGAATGACGCCGGTGGGATCGTTTCGGTAAACCGTCGCTAGGTAGTATTACAGCATCGACCCCGTATCGAGGAAACGCTGGTGCCAGGCGAGCGCTTCGCCCGGCAGCATCGGCGTCTGCTTGCCATAGCTGCCGGCCAGCGCGCGCTCGTAATAGTCGCGCAGCATGGGTTTGTAGGCTGGATGGGCGCAGCGTTCGATCACCTGTTCGGCGCGCTTGCGGGGGGCAAGCCCGCGCAGATCGGCCAGGCCCTGTTCGGTCACCACGATCTGCACGTCTTGGGCGATGTGGTCGACGTGGGAGACGTGCGGCACGATCGACGAGATCGCGCCGCCCTTGGCGGTCGAGGGCGACATGAAGATCGAGATATAGGCGTTGCGCGCGAAATCGCCCGATCCGCCGATGCCGTTCTGAATGCGCGAGCCCATGATGTGGGTGGAGTTGACGTTGCCGTACAGATCCGCCTCGATCATCCCGTTCATCGCCAGGCAGCCGAGGCGACGCACCACTTCGGGGTGGTTGCTGATCTCCTGCGAGCGCAGCAGGATGCGGTCACGGAAGCGGTCGAGATCGTTGTTCAGCCGCTCGGCGGCGCCGGGGCTCAGCGAGAAGGCGGTGCAGCTCGCCATGCGCAGCTTGCCCGCCGCCAGCAGGTCGAGCATCCCGTCCTGCAGCACCTCGGTATAGGCGGTGAGGTTCTCGAACGGCGCGGTCAGCAGCCCCGCGAGCACCGCATTGGCGATGTTGCCCACGCCCGATTGCAGCGGCAGCAGCGACGGCGGCAACCGGCCCTTGCCGACTTCGTGGCGGAAGAACTCGATCAGGTGCTGCGCGATGGCGAGCGCGCTCGCGTCCGGCGCGGCGAAGGGCAGGTTGCGATCGGGGGCGTTGGTCTCGACCACCGCGATCACCTTGTGCGGATCGCAGCGCAGCGTCGGCTGGCCGATGCGCTGGTCGGGCGCGGTGAGCGGGATGGGCACGCGATTGGGCGGCAGCGCGGTGCCGTAATAGATGTCGTGCATCCCCTCCAGCGCCGGGTTCTGCCAGTGGTTGACCTCCAGGATCACCCGCTTGGCGACATCGAGCCAGGTCTTGTTGTTGCCGACCGAGGTGGAGGGAATCAGCGATCCGTCCTCGCGGATGCCGGCGACTTCGATCACCGCGACGTCGAGGGGGCCGAGGAATCCCTCCCAGGCGAGCGGGGCGACCTGGCTGAGGTGGAGGTCGACATAGTCCATCTCGCCGGCGTTGATCTTCTCGCGCGCGATCGGATCGGAATTATAGGGCAGGCGCGCGGCGATGCCGTCGGCGCGGGCGAGCGCGCCGTCCAGCTCCGGGCCGGTCGAGGCGCCGGTCCACACCTTCAGCCGCATCGGCTTGCCGGCGGCGTGCTCCGCCTCGATCTGGGCGGCGAGCGCGATCGGCACCGCCTTGGGATAGCCGGATCCGGTGAAGCCGCTCATCCCCACCGTCATGCCGTCGGCGATGAACGAAGCGGCGTGTTCGGCGGTGGTGACCTTCGCGGCCAGACCGGGGTGGGCAATACGCAACATGGATCCTCTCAGAGCTGCATCGTTGGCGGCGATGCCGCCCTACTGAGCCGCGTGCAATTGTTGCAATTACCTACTTGGTACGGGTGGATGCACGCGGCGCATGCGGGACGGCGAGGGCGCGCGCAGCGCGTGACGCTCGGCGACCATGACAGATCGGCGTCTGCCAAGTGGTTGATCTACGTGAATCGATCGGAACTCCCCCCTTCGGCCGGGGGTTTAGGCGGCCAAGCAGGAGAGAGAATTCCCCATGGCTACCCTCGCGCGCGATTTCGCGCCACGCCTTCGTTCGCAGTTTCTGACCGACAGCTTCCAGCGCGGGCTCGCCCATTGGAATCGCGAGCGGCTGGAACCCGGTTTCCCGTCCGACGACTGGCAGCGCCTGTTCGAGCGTGACGTTCGCATGGAGCGGCTGCAGGGCGCGTTCCTCGAGGAACTTCGCGCCGAAGTGGCCGACGAGGCGGCCGAAGCGCCGACCGATGTCGAGGGCTTCATCGACTGGTTTGAAGGGCTTAAGGCGACAGGGCCGGGGCAGGGCGATCCGCTCTTTCCCTGGCTCGCCGAGCAGGCCGACCGGGACCAGCTTCGATGGTTCTTCGAGCAGGAAGCCGCCGGCGAGGCGGGGTTCGACGATCTCGTCGCGATGACCCAGGTCAAGCTGCCGACCCGGCCCAAGCTCGAACTCGCCCGCAATTACTGGGACGAGATGGGGCATGGCACCGAAAAGGGCATGCACGGTCCGATGCTCGACGCGCTGGTCGAGACGCTGGCGGTAACGCCGGTGATCGAGAACACCGTGTGGGAAAGCCTGTGCCTCGCCAATGCGATGACCGCGATGGCGAGCAGCCGCCGCTATGCCTGGCATTCGGTCGGTGCGCTGGGTGTGATCGAGCTGACCGCGCCGGGGCGCTCGGCGGCGACCGCCGAAGGGCTGAAGCGCGTCGGGCTGAGCCCCAAGGAAGCGCGCTACTTCACGCTGCACGCGGTGCTCGACATCAAGCATAGCGAAGACTGGAACCGCGAGGCGATCCGCCCGGCGGTGGAGGAAGATCCGCGCCGCGCGACGGCGATGGCCGAGGGCGCGCTGATCCGGCTGCGCTGCGGCGCGCGCTGCTTCGAGGCCTATCGCGATCGCCTCTGGGGCTGACGGCCGCGTCCGCGCTTGCTAGGCAGGCACCATGCTTCGCCTAGCCCTTCTCGCCGCGCTGATGGTCGCGCCCGCCGAAACCCCCGTCCCGCTCCACGCCGGCGGGCGGGTGACTGCCGATGGCCGGTTCGGCTGGCCCGGCGTCTATTTCGAAGGGCGCTTCAAGGGTACCTCGGTCACCGTATCGGTGGAGGCCGGCGAGGATCATCTCGCGGTGCTGATCGACGGCGTGGAGCGCGCGGTGCTGGAGAAGCCCGGCAAGGTGCAGCGCCGGTTCGACGGGCTGGCGGCGGGCGAGCATGTCATCCGCGTCGAGAAGCTGACCGAGACGCAGAGCGGCTATAGCCGGATGATCGGCATCACCACCGACGGCACGCCGCTGGCGCCGCCGGTGCATGCGCGCCGCGTGGAGTTCATCGGCGATTCGCACAGCGTCGGCTATGGCGATACCGCGACAGTGCGCGAATGCACGCAGGCGGTGGTGCACGATACCACCAATACCCAGCTGGCCTTCGGCCCGCTCCTCGCCAAGAAATGGAATGCCGACTACCGGGTCATCGCCTTTTCGGGCCGCGGCGTGGTACGCAACTATTCGGGCGGCAATCCGGGCGAGACGCTGCCGGTGCTCTATCCGCGCGCCATTCCCGGCGACGCGGCCCCGGCGGTGGCGGACGGCTGGAAGCCGCAGCTGATCGTCATCAACCTCGGCACCAACGACTTCTCCACGCCGGTCCATGCCGGCGAGGCGTGGAAGGATGCCGCGGGGCTGCACGCGGACTATCAGGCCAAATATGTCGCGTTCGTGCGTCGGCTCCAGGGTGCGAACCCGGGCGCGCGCTTCCTGCTGATGGGGGCCCCCGCCTTCATCGCAGACGTGCGCGCGGTGGCTGTGGCGACGGGTGCGACGGTGGTGGCGGTGCCGCAGCTCGAATTCACCGCCTGCAACTTCCATCCCTCGCTGAAGGACCAGCAACAGATGGCGGATCTTGTCGAACAAGCGGCCGGCATGCTGAAGTAGGCGTTCCCCTCCCGCAAGCGGGAGGGGAACAACAGGGTCACACCGCCTTCAGCGCATTCTCGAAATCGGCGATCAAATCGTCGGCATCCTCGACGCCGATCGAGATGCGGACGAGGTTGTCGGTGATCGCCAGTGCCTGCTTGCGCGCCTCGGGCACGGACAGGTGCGTCATCCCTGCCGGATGCGAGGCAAGCGTCTCGGTCCCGCCCAGGCTGACCGCCAGCTTGGCGATCTTGAGCGCGTCGAGAAAGGCGAACGCCTCCTTCTCGCCGCCCTTGAGGTAGAGCGAGAAGGTCGAGCCCGCGCCGGTGCAGTGGCGGCGATAGATGTCCGCCTGGCGCTGGTCCTCGCCGCGTTCGAGGAAGCCGAGATAGCCGACCTTCTCTACCTTGGGGTGGCTCGCCAGGAATTCGCACACCTTGGCGGCATTCTCGCCCGCGCGGCTCATGCGAAGCTCCAGCGTCTCCAGCGAGCGGAGCAGCATCCAGGCGGTGTTGGGATCGCAGATCGTGCCGATCGTGTTGCGCATCAGCCGGATCGTGTTGATGTGCGCCTTGGATCCCAGCACGCCGCCCGCCACCAGATCCGAATGGCCGCCGGCATATTTGGTCAGCGAGTAGACGACGATGTCGGCGCCCTGCTTCAGCGGCTGCGCCCAGAGCGGCCCCAGGAAGGTGTTGTCGATCGCGATCGGCGGCTTGGTGTCGCCCTTGAAGATCGCGTCGCGGCTGGCGGCGACGGCCTCCACATCGACCAGCGCGTTGGTCGGGTTGGCGGGGCTTTCGAGATAGATCAGCGCGACGTTGCCGGTCGCGGCCTTGCTCAGCACCGCGTCGATCTCCTCGCGGGTGGCGCCCGCCGGGAAGTCGAGCCAGTGGATGCCGAAGCGGCCGAGGATGCGCGCGATCAGCGTCTCGGTCGCCGCATAGAGCGGGCCCGAATGGACGATCGTGTCGCCGGGCTTGACCATCGACAGGAACAGCGTCGCGATCGCCGACATGCCCGAGGAGAAGGCGAGCGCGTCCTCGGCCTCTTCCCAGATGGCGAGCCGGTCTTCGAGGATCTCCTGGTTCGGGCCGTTGAAGCGCGAATAGACCAGGCCCTCGGCACCGCCCGGGCGCTTGCCGGTCACGCCCTCGAAGTGGCGCTTGCCCGCCGCGGCGTTGGGGAAGACGAAAGTGGAGGTGAGGAAGATCGGCGGCTTTAGCGAACCTTCCGAGAGCATCGGATCATAGCCGTGCCCCATCATCATCGTCGCCGGCTTGAGCTTGCGGCCGCCGATCTTCTCGACCTCGCCTTCGGGGCGGGGGCGGGGGGTGCCGCCGGTCAGATCGGCTTCGGTGGCGTCGGTCATGTGCAAGCTCTCCGGTGCTGTGTTCTACGATTGGTTACGAGTGTAACCACTTCGGGCGGGCAAACCAGCCAAGTCGGTAACCGCCATCGCGCAACATCGTTTCGTCTGCGCGACATGGCAGACCCCTATCCGTTCGGATATACTGACATGAGCGGCGGGATCGATCAGTGTGGATGGACTAATCCATTTCATCGATCGCTCTGGCCGTGCGAGGCTTTGCGCAGATCATAGCCCGAACCGCAAGGAGATGCCCGAATGAACGCCGAATCCCAATGCCCGATGCATGGCGGCAAGATGGAGGGTAACGCCGTCCTGTTCGACATGACGAACCGGACCTGGTGGCCCAACCAGCTCGACCTCACCGTGCTCCACCAGAACCCGCCCGCCGGCGATCCGATGGGCGCGGACTTCGACTATGCCGCCGAATTCCAGAAGCTCGATCTCGCCGCGGTGAAGGCCGACATCTTCGCGCTGATGACCGATTCGCAGGATTGGTGGCCGGCGGACTTCGGCCATTACGGCCCGCTGTTCATCCGCATGGCGTGGCACAGCGCTGGTACCTATCGCGTCGGCGACGGGCGCGGCGGCGCGGGCTCGGGCACGCAGCGCTTCGCACCGCTCAACAGCTGGCCGGACAATGCCAATCTCGACAAGGCGCGCATGCTGCTCTGGCCGATCAAGCAGAAATACGGCCGGGCACTGTCCTGGGCCGATCTGCTGATCCTCACCGGTAATTGCGCGCTCGAATCGATGGGCTTCAAGACCGCCGGCTTTGGCGGCGGCCGCGCCGATGTGTGGGAGCCCGAGCGCGACATCAACTGGGGCCCCGAGCGCGAATGGCTGCAGACCAGCGAGAAGCCGGGCGGCCGCTATTCGGGCGAACGGGACCTGTCGAACCCGCTCGCGGCGGTGCAGATGGGCCTCATCTACGTCAATCCGGAAGGCCCGGACGGCAACCCCGATCCACTGCTCGCCGCGCACGACATCCGCGAGACCTTCGCGCGCATGGCGATGAACGACGAGGAGACCGTCGCGCTGATCGCGGGCGGCCATACCTTCGGCAAGACGCATGGCGCCGCGGACCCCAGCCAGTATATCGGCCCGGAGCCGGAAGGCGCGGGGCTGGAGATGCAGGCGCTCGGCTGGGCGAACAGCTTCGGCAAGGGCAATGCCGGCGACACGATCACCAGCGGCCTCGAAGTCACCTGGACCGAGACCCCGACCCAATGGGGCATGGGGTTCTTCAAGAACCTGTTTGAGTATGAGTATGAGCTGACCAAGAGCCCGGCCGGTGCGCACCAGTGGGTGGCGAAGGACGCGGGCGAGGTGATCCCCGATGCGCATGATCCGTCGAAGAAGCATCGTCCGACGATGCTGACCACCGATCTCGCGCTGCGCTTCGATCCCGCCTACGGCCCGATCTCACGCCGCTTCTACGAGAACCCGGACCAGTTCGCCCATGCTTTTGCCGAGGCCTGGTACAAGCTGACCCACCGTGACAGCGGCCCGCATGCCAAGCTGCTTGGCCCCGAAGTGCCGGCCGAGCCGCGCCTCTGGCAGGATCCGGTGCCGACGGTGGACCACCCGCTGATCGACGACGCCGATGTGGCGGCGCTCAAGGCCGAGATCCTTGGCTCGGGCTTGTCGATCGCGCGGCTGGTGAAGACCGCCTGGGCCTCGGCCGCGACCTATCGCGGCTCGGACAAGCGCGGCGGTGCCAATGGCGCGCGCATCCGCCTCGCCCCGCAAAAGGACTGGGCGGTGAACGAGCCCGCCGAACTCGCCAAGGCGCTCGGCGTACTGGAAGGCATCCAGGCGACGTTCAACGCGGCCCAGACCGGCGGGAAGAAGGTGTCGCTGGCCGACCTGATCGTGCTCGGTGGCACGGCGGCGGTGGAGGCCGCGGCGAAGAAGGCCGGGCATACGTTGGCGCTGCCGTTCGTGCCCGGCCGTACCGACGCGACCCAGGAACAGACCGATGCGCACAGCTTCGCGCCGCTCGAGCCCAAGGTCGACGGCTTCCGCAACTATGCCGGCGACACGATGGGCTGGTCGGAAGAGGAGCTGCTGGTCGATCGCGCCGCGCTGCTGACGCTCACCGCGCCGGAAATGACCGTGCTGGTCGGCGGGCTGCGCGTGCTCGGCGCCAACCATGGCGACACCAAGCATGGCGTGTTCACCGAGTCCCCGGAGACGCTGACCAACGACTTCTTCCGCAACCTGCTGGCCACCAGCTTCACCGCCAAGTGGGAAGCGCAAGGCGATGGCAGCTTCGTCGCCAAGGATCGCAAGACCGGCGCGGCGAAATGGACCGGCACCCGCGTCGACTTGATCTTCGGCTCGAACTCGCAGCTGCGCGCGCTGGCCGAAGCCTATGCGACCGACGATGCCGGGGCAGCGTTCGTGGAAGCGTTCGGCAAGGCCTGGACCAAGGTGATGAACGCTGACCGAGTCGACCTGTAAGGGATCGGCCGAATCCCCTAGCCGCC
>JAPJRE010000099.1 GCA_030824725.1 Sphingomonas sp. | reverse complement strand
TATCGCTGGCCCAAATCCTTAGCGTAGGATTCCGCCCCCTCCCGCAAACGCCCCCAAGAAAGCCGCCGTTCCATGTTCAACCTCCCGGCCCGCAGTCGATGCAGCGCGGCGGTGGCGCTGGGCCCATGCCGAGTTCGAAATTGAGGTTGCGCAGCGCCGAGCGGATGCCTTCCTCCACCACCGGGTGGTAGAAGGGCCGCTCGAGCATCTCGCCGACGGTCAGCTCCGACTGGCGGGCCCAGGCAAGCAGGTGGGCGAGGTGCTCGGCGCGGGGGCCGACCATCTCGGCGCCGAGGAAGCGGCCGGTGTCGCACTCGCCATAGACCCGCAGCAGCCCCTTGTTGACGCCCATCACGCGGGCGCGGCCCTGGTCGCCCCAGTCGACCGCGCCGGCGCGGAACTCGACGCCCTTGGCGACGAGATCGGCGTGGCGCTCGCCGACCATCATCAGCTGCGGATCGCTGAACACCACCGACAGGCCCGCGCTCTTCGAGAAGCGGCGCACGTCGGGATAATGGGCCGCGTTCCAGCCGGCGACGAAGCCCTCGTCGGCGGCCTCGTGGAGCAGCGGCACGGTGCTGGTCGCGTCGCCCGCGATGAAGATGGTCGACTGGCCGCAGCGCCCGCTCATCGCATCGTGGACCGGCACGCCGCGGGCGTCGAGCTCGAGCGAGGTGTTCTCGAGCGCCAGCCGGTCGACATTGGGCCGCCGACCGGTCGCGACCACCGCCACGTCGAACGTCTCGGTGCGGCGCTCGCCGGCCGATGTGTAGGCGACCTCGATGCCGGTGTCGGTGCGGCCGAGCCGCTCGAAATCGGCGTCGGCGTGGAACGGGAACTCGGCCTTGAAGATGGCGCGCGCGGCGGCGATCACCTCGGGGTCGGTGAGCGGGCCGACCAGCCCGCCCTTGCCGAACAGGGCGACGCGCACGCCGAGCCGGTGCAGCGCCTGGCCGAGCTCCA
Organism: Sphingomonas sp.; assembly: GCA_030824725.1. GTDB lineage: Bacteria > Pseudomonadota > Alphaproteobacteria > Sphingomonadales > Sphingomonadaceae > Sphingomonas. The sequence continues at coordinate 10,037 of JAPJRE010000099.1, read as the reverse complement.
GCCCGATCACGCCGCCGCCGAACACCGCCGCCGATTGCGGCAGATCCTCCCACGAGAAGATGTCGTCGTTGGTCAGCAGCCGGTCGCCGAACGCCTCGAACGGCGGCGGGATGGCGGGGCGCGATCCGGTGGCGATGATCACCCGTTTGGCGGCGACGGTGCGGCCGTCGCTGAGCTTGAGCAGGTCGTCGGCGGCGAACTCGGCATAGGCGCGCACGCGGTGGGCGTGGAACCAGTTCTCGATCGCGTCGACCACGAAGCCGACGAAGCGATCGCGCTCCTCGCGCACCCGCTTCATCACCGCGCGCCCGTCGATCCGCGGCGCGCCGAAATGGACGCCGAACGGGTCGGCATGGCGGCCGTGATGGGCGGCGTCGGCGGCGGCGATCAGGAGCTTGGACGGCATGCAGCCGACCCGCGCGCAGGTGGTGCCGTAGGGGCCGCCCTCGATCAGCAGCACCGCGTCGGTGATGCGCGACACCTCGCGATAGGCGCGCATGCCGGCGGTGCCGGCGCCGATGATGGCTATGTCGACTTCGATATCGGGCATCTTTGTCTCACTCGATTGCGGCCGCGCGCGGCCAGGGCCGGGTCCGGATCGTCATGGGATGTCGGCGCGCCTGTCCCTGGCCCGGGTGCGGGGCCGGCGGCGCGCGAAAAACAAGCGTTGCTCAGCCGCGGGAGTTCCGCCCGCCGCCCGCTTTTCGCAGGCCATGCGCGGCGTCCAGCGCGAGCGCGTAGCAGGCGGCGAGCAGGACGAGATCCTTGACGAGGAACTGCATGGTGCTGCCCATGAAGGGGAAGCCATAACCCTCCTCCCACGGCTGGATGCCGAGGATGAAGCTGAGCGTCACCAGGAAGGTCGCCATGCCCATCAGCCCGCCGACGAGGCCCGCGCGCCGGCTCCAGGCTCCGGCCGCCAGCAGCGCGGCGGTCGCCAGCTCAAGCGTGCCGATGACGTTGCTGGCGAAGCGCACGCCGCCCAGCGGGTAGAGCCAGCCGAACAGCCAATAGCGCTCGGCGATCCGGGCCACGCCCTCCGCTTCATAAGCCGCGAACTTGGCGGTGCCGAACAGGAGGAAAATGATCACCAGGGCCCAGCGGAGCGCGCCCACGGCGCTATGCTGCGGCGGAAGTCGGTCCATGACGCCTCCTGATGCCGTGTGCGCCGTAACAATGCGCGTTATGGGGCGTGGAAACAAGGTCGGGGCGCGGGCAGCGCAGCACCTCGGCCGCCCGCGCCCAGCCCGCGGCGCCGCCGACGATCGACGGCCGGCCGCTTGGCGGATGGTCGAGCTGACGGAGGTGCAAGCCGGTCGCCAGGATGACGTTGGCGAGCACCCAGAGCAGCGGCGCGGCGAGGCGCCAGGGTTTCGCGCGCGCGGCGCGCGCAAGCTGTGGAGTCATGGCTCGAAGCTCCTGCGGGGAGGGCGGCCCGCCGAACCGGGGAGGGTCCGACGGGCCGCCGGTCCGCGACGCCGGGGGAAGAGCGTCACGGGGGGAGGCGATCAGGCCGCGAGGGGCAGCGCAGCCGGGAAGTCGACCTCCGTGCCAGCGAGGTGATTGGCATAGTTGGTCAGCAGGTTGACCACCACGTTCGCCAGCACCTCGAGGATCGTCTCGTCGTCCAGCCCGGCGGCCCGCGCGGCGGCCAGATCGGCGTCCTGTGCCAGGCCGCGGTGCTTCACGATCGCCAGCGCCAGCGCAGCCAGAGCGCTTGCGCGGTCGTCGCTGCCGCCGCCCCGGCGTGCCGCCGTTGCAGCTTCTGCACTCACGCCCAGGCTCTTGGCGATCATGCTGTGGGCGGCCAGGCAGTAGCCGCACGAATTGGCCTCAGCGACGGCGAGTGCGACCAGCTCCTGCTCCTGACGGGTCAGACGCTTGGGCGCGACCGCCTCCGAGAGGGCGAGGTAAGCGCTCAGCGCCACGGGCGACTGGGCGAGCGTGGCGATCACGTTGGGAACCTTGCCCATCTTCGCCTTGACGGCGGCGAGCTGCGGCGCGACCTCAATGGACGGCTGCTTGATGTCGATCGGTTGAATACGGGGCATGTGACTCTCCGAAACCTTCGGGGCGAACCACCGTGGCTCGCCTTGACAAGACCCATATGCGACACGACCAATCACTTATGGTCCCCGATAGTTTGCAATCCGTCCACACACCGCCAGCCCGTGAGCCGGAAGCGACTGCACCGGATCGGCTGGAAAGCTTGTTTGCGCACATGCGCTTGTCTGCCCGCGTGTTCTACAACGGCAATCTGTGCGGCGTGGCGCACTTTGGCGATACGGACACTGAGCCGACCGGCCACATACACCTGCTGCGCGCCGGACGGCTGCGCCTTAGCGTGGGCCATCGTCGCGAGGATGTGGAAGGGCCGGCGGTGCTGCTCTTCCCGGGGCGACGCCCGCACGACCTGCGCGCCGACGGGACCGGCGTGGATCTGGTGTGCGCCGCGGTCGATTTCGGCGGCCCAGGCAATCCGCTGGAGCGGGGACTGCCCGATTTCGTGGCACTCGCCATCGCCGAGGAGGATGCGCTGCACAGCGCGTTGGCGCTCTTGTTCAGCGAGGCGGCGCGGCCCGGCTGCGGGCACCAGGCGGCGCTCGACCGGCTGACGGAAGTGGTGATCGTCTATGTCCTCCGCCGCTTGATCGACGAAGGCGCACGCTATGGCGGACTGCTGGCGGGCCTCGCTCACCCGTCGCTCGCGCGCGCGCTGACCCTGATCCACGAGCGCCCTGGCGATGACCTCTCGCTGGAGCGCCTGGCCGCCGCGAGCGCCATGTCGCGCAGCTCGTTCGCCGCCACCTTCCGCAGGGTACTCGGACAAACGCCGGGCGAGTATGTTCAGGGCTGGCGATTGCGCCTCGCCCGCGACCAGCTCGCGAACGGCAAGCCGCTCAAGCGCGTCGCGGTCGAACTTGGCTATTCGAGCCCCGCCGCATTCTCCCGTGCGTTCGCAACCTATCACGGCGCGTCGGCACGTACCCTCCAGCGTCAGGAGTGACGCGCCTTCGAGACGAACTGCAACTTTCTTCGGACGACAAGATTCGCCCCATGCGCGATTGAGGTGCCGATCCAGTCGCGAGCCGCTTCGGACCGCGTCACCGCACGGAGAACGCAATGTCTGCCGACCGCATCCTTTCCACGACCCTGCAGGCGTATACCCGCTACGGCCTCTACCTCGCGCTTCCGATCGTCTATGCGTGGTTCGGCGGAATGAAGTTCACCAGCTACGAGGCCGAAGGATTGGTGCCGCTTGTCAGCAACAGTCCACTGCTGTCCTGGTTCTACGATCTGTTGTCCGTCCGCGACTTCTCGACCTTCCTAGGGGTGCTGGAACTGAGCATCGGCGCGCTCATCCTGAGCGGCCTGGTTCGGCCAGTTGCCGGCGTGATCGGCGGCCTGCTGTCGGCCGGCCTCTTCGTCACGACGCTGAGCTTCATGGCCTCGACGCCCGGCGTGTTCGAGCCGACCGCGGGAGGCTTTCCGGCGATCAGTGTTGCGCCGGGTCAGTTCCTGCTGAAGGACGTCGGCCTGCTCGCGGCCTCGCTCTGGATCGCCGCGGACTCATACGATCGCTGGCGGCGCCATCTTGCGCGCTAAGCGGTTAAGCCGCCACTGACGCGAGAACTCATTGAGCGACGTTGCCAGCGGCCTGTTTCCCACCTGCGCGACGACTTGTGCAGGGTCGAAGCGGCCGTGATAAGCTGACGCGCTGATGGATACCGGACTGATCCAAGCTTTGCTGATCGGACTTCTGTCCGGGATGGGTCTCTTGGCGGGAGCGGCTTTTGCCGTGTTCGTTCCCCTGTCCCATTCCCGCATCGCGTCGGTGGTGGCGGTTGGCGCGGGGCTCCTCCTCGCCGCGGCAAGTCTCGAGTTGATCGACAAGGCAGCGATGGATGCCTCGCCCATCGCGGCGGCAGTGGGATTTTGCCTGGGCGCGGCGGCCTTCAGCCTGGTCAATCTCGCGCTACGGCGTTGGGGTGCGGAGCGGCAGAAACGGTGCGGCGAGTGCGTCCGGCAGCCGAGCGAACAGGAAGTGGCGGGCAGCGGCCTCGCCATCGCGATCGGCTCCATCCTGGACAACGTCCCGGAGTCGATGGTGCTGGGCTTCGCCGTGCAAGCGGGTGAAGACCTGTTCACTGCTCTGCCCTTGGTGATCGCTTTTGCGCTGGCCAATGCGGTCGAGGGGCTGACGAGCGCGTCCGGAATGCTTCAGGCGCGCCGCAGCCGGCGTTACGTGTTCACCATCTGGGGGTTCGCCGCACTTGCAGCTGCCCTATCAGCGGCCGTCGGTTGGATGATCTACACCGGTGAGGAAACGCATCGCGCCTGGCTGCAAGCCTTTGCGGCGGGTGCGCTTGTCGCGCTGGTGCTGGAGACGCTCGCGCCCGAGGCGGTACACAAGATGGCGCCATGCGCCGGCCTGCTCGGTGCGATCGGCTTCGCGCTTTATCTCGCACTGGTTGGTTGAACATGTCGGGAGCGGGTCTGCGCTAGACTGCGGTGTTGAGGATCGCAGGTGGCAGGCTTTCCGCATCCAACTCGAAGCCGCCGAACCGAAGTTCGCCTTGTGGATCGATCACGATGAACCACGGGGTCCCGCCCGTGCGATAATCGCGCATCAGGGACGATTGATCGCCGTCGCGTGGATCGTGGCCAAACGGAAGACGAAGCCGGTAGCGCGCCTGGGTCGATGTCAGCTTGTCTTGTGTGTTTACGTCCTCTCCTTCGAACACGGTCTGGATAACGGCGAAGCGCGCCGGTCCGGCGCCGAGCGCGTCGACCAATCTCGCGAGCGTCGGAAAGCCGTGAACGTGGCAGCCCGCGCACCAATGCTGGAAGCAGAACAGGATCCGCCATCGCGCGCCGAGTTCGGCGAGCGTGAGCGGCGGCCGCGCGCGACCCTCACCGTCGATCCAGAACGGGACCCGAAGCTCCGGCGCCTTCATGACTTGCCTTATTCGGCCGCCTCGGCGCGACGCGGGAGTCGCCAATTGGGCCGGGGAAAGTGACAGGTATAGCCGTTCGGAATCCGCTCCAGATAATCCTGATGTTCGGGTTCCGCCTCCCAGAAATCGCGGGCGGGCTCCACTTGTGTTACCACCTTGCCGGGCCAAACTCCCGACGCTTCCACGTCCGCGATGGTGTTCTCGGCCTCCGCGCGTTGCGCATCGGTCGTGTAGAAGATCGCCGAGCGGTAGGAGTCGCCAACATCATTGCCCTGGCGGTTCTTGGTGGTCGGATCGTGAATCTGGAAGAAGAACTCGAGCAGCTCACGGTAGCTGATCGTGGCGGGATCGAACTCGATCTCGATCGCTTCGGCATGGCCGGCATGGTTGCGGTAGGTGGCGTTGGGAACATCACCGCCCGTATAGCCGACCCGCGTCTTCAGGACGCCGGGCCGCTTGCGGATGAGGTCCTGCATGCCCCAGAAACAGCCGCCCGCCAGAACGGCGCGTTCGGTCATCGCCATCACGCCGTCTCCGCCTGCTGCTTGTCGCTGAACAGGTGCAGCAGCTCGCCATAGCCCTGCGCCTCCATCTCCTCGCGCGGCACGAAGCGCAGCGAGGCGGAGTTGATGCAATAGCGCATGCCGCCGGCGTCGCGCGGTCCATCGGGGAAGACATGACCGAGGTGGCTGTCGCCATGCTTGGAGCGGACTTCGACGCGCCGCATGCCGTGGCTGCTGTCTTCGCGCTCAACGACATGCTCGGCCATGATCGGCTTGGTGAAGCTCGGCCAGCCGCTCCTCGATTCGAACTTGTCCGAGGACGCGAACAGTGGCTCGCCCGAGACAATGTCGACGTAAATGCCCTGGCGCTTCTCATTCACGTGCTCGCCCGTGAACGGCCGTTCGGTGCCATCCTCCTGCGTAACCCGGAATTGCTCGGGCGTGAGGCGACGAATCGCTTCAGGATCGCGCGCGTAGCTGGTGTTCATGACTCTGCTCCGGAATTGCTAGCTTCTTGGTTAAACGATCGCCGTGATGGAGGAGTTTCGTGCGTGCTTCCTGAGTGCGCTCGACCGAACCACCAGAACGACGAGGCGGATGTGACCATGGAGAGCGGATAACCAGCCGGTCTAAGCCAAATGGTGGTTCGGCTCAGATGTCTGCATCGCTGCCGGTGTAACCCGGAGTAAGCCCGCGCCATCTGGATCGCGACGTACGCTCGTCGGCACTCCAAAGCTTAGTCCAGCGACGAACGTCTGCTTACCGCCTCCGGTACGACTAACGCAAACGACCGGTATTGGGGCGCATTCCCAACCGTCCGCTTCGCCTGCCGCGGTCGACCGCTTTTAGCTCGACGCGACGTTCACCGGTGCCGACGTGAGCGGCCGGGCCTGGTCGGTCCCTTCCATTCCAACCATTCCAGCGGCGTGTGCGGTAGCGTCAGTGGACGCGCTTGACAGCGAGCACTATCCTAGGCCGCCATGTTCCACCTCCACTGCACCAAGAAGCTGCTTGATCGGATCAAACCCGAAATTGCTCAGCCCGGACCAAGCGACACCGCCCTGGGTAACTGGTATGCCACAGTGCTGTTCTGGAAGCCGCAAATTGCTTTGCTGGTTTCTGAGCACACGCTGCTTCCCGTGCTTATGCCGCTGGCCCCAGTGGCCACACTTGCTCGAAGATTCCCGGCACAATTGGCGCTGATTCTGGAGGAGCACGGCGTCCCTTCTGAATTCATCGCCCAAGAGGTCTGGCGCATGGACAAGGTCCAATACGCCAAGACAGCGAACCGCAGTGTCGTGGGAATTCTGAATGAGTTTGTTCGCCAGGCCGAGTTCTGGCTGGCCGCCTATGCCTATGAAAAGGGTGATCATGACGACCTTCAGGCGATTTCCGCCAAGCTAGCGGAGACACCATGTAGGCCGCTATACAAGGGACCGGTTTCGCCGGACAAGGCCCTCCACGAACTCGTAAAGGCTGGTGCGCATGCATCATCTGCTGGCCGTCAACTGCGCTCAGAGATCCTCGCAAACCCAGCTGATGCGGTCAGCTAGGATCGGGCGGCAAATCGACGATCCGGAAGACAGCGCCCGATCCAGCGTCACGGACTAGATCTACGCGCGCGCCATCCCAGTGATAGTCGAGGTGCCGCCCCTGTAGGGGGTTCGACGCGCAGTCCGGGTAGAAGAGCGCGACGCATTCCCCACCGGGATGCCGGATGCTCGGGTAGGCAATCCCGTTCGATCCCGCGCCCCTGAGGTGCCGCGCGACTGCTTGAGATGCCGCGTAGCTGTCGGGGTTGAGCCCCGGAACCGGCTCCCCCGCCCGAGTTCGGAGATCATGCAAGTCTGCATGGACTGCCATGACGATTTCCCGGAACTGCGAGGTCCATCCAGGCGCTTCCGTTGTCCGTGTCATGAAGCGGGCATGGTGGTGGATCGTCTCGAACAGTGCGGTTTCAAAACGGTCCCCAACATAGAGCACGCCGTAGCTGCCATCCGTAAACCGGCTCGGTCGATCGGTGCTGACGTGGGTGAATGGCGCCATGAGGTAGGAGGCCCCGTTGCCGCCGACACGGCGGTCAACCGGAATGAGGTCGAGGTTACCAATAGTCGCCATGATGCGAGGATTGGTCTTCTGCTCTGCCGAGATCAGCAGCGGCCAGTCAGCTGGATCAGCGATGTCCTCAAACAGGTCGATCGGCGGAAAGGCACTCCGGATGATCCGAACAGCGCCCTTCCACTCAGTTCGAGAAACGGGGATATTCGCCGCTTCGCTCACCAGCCACCACGTTCAGCGTCGAGGTAGCGGCGCACCCGCATGATGTCGGTGAGCTCGCCTCCGAGCATCACGTCGAGCGCACTGGCTCCACCGAACGCGTCATTGGCTGCCCTAATCCAGGCATATCCCCGCGTCGCCTCCGAGAAGATGATCCGAAGCGCCTTATGGATGCCCATAAGGTTGGACAGACGCGCACGCCCATCGCGCGAAACGCGCCCGGCACCTTCAGCCTTCCAGCGGCGATAGGAGCGCACTGGCATGTCGAGCAGCGTTGCCGCCTGGTCGTCGGTCAGCTCCCATTTGCCGAACAGATTGAGGACTGCCCGGAACATGGCAGCTGCCTCGTCCTGGGTAATCGGATCGGGACGGAAAGCGGTAACGGCAGTATCAACGGGTTGCAGAGCCAGCATGGCAAATCTCCATATGGCATCATATACGCCATTCAATGCCATTTGGCAATCGCCTCTGAGGATGATGCCAATCTGGCCATCACGCTCGCCGCGCCTTCTATCGGCACAAAGAGCCGGGTCTGGTAGCGGATGATCTCAGTGAAGCAGCCTTGGGCCTTGTACCAGTCGAGACGGGCTACGCTCCAACCGTTCAGCTCAATTCGCTGTGAGCCGTTGACCAGGCTGCGTTTGACCATGAGCTTCTCGCGGCCCGCGAATTCCATGGCGCGGCCCATCGCCAGGACGGTCTGGACAATGTCGTCGGTGGAAAGCGTCTTTTCCCGTTCGAGACCAAGCGCCCGGCACAGTTCGGGCACGCAATGGACGGGAACCTCACGGCCTAGCAGCGAGCGACCATCGGCTGCCGAGATGCGGCTCACCCTCACGAAATCCGAAGGGAGCTTGTCCCAGACCGGCAACAGGAGGCCCGTCGCAAGATAGAGGCGCTCGCGCTTGTGGCTGGTTTGCGCCTCCGCGACCTCGGTTGCCCAAGCCTCTCGGAAAGCGTCGATGGCAATATTCTCCCAGTTGCTCTCTGCCAACTGATCCTCGGTGATGTGACTGCGCTTCAGCGGACGCAGCAATTCGAAGCGGGCCACGCGCGTACCGTCATCGGCAAGAATACTGCGGGCGGGCACAATCAGTGCGACCCGACCTGAGCGGGTGTTCCGAACCGGCCGCTGCCGCTGCCCGGTGATGCCGTGAAGCTCCTCAAGCCGCTTCAGCGTGAGCGGCTTCAGAGCTCTGGCGATCTCCAGTTCCAGCAGATGGGTCGTCGCACCTGAGGCCGGATCTGTGCGCAGCAGCGTGTCCGACAGGACCGTGAAGCCCTCGACCGCGATGGTCTCGAGGCCGAGGTCGAGTGTGCCGGCCTGCCGGGCGGCATCGATGCGCGCTTCGACCAGCCCCATGAACTCGTCAAAGATCGCGTTCTGTAGGGCTATGGGAAGCGCAAGGATGCGATTGAGCCAGCGCTGGATCGACGGCAGGTCATCGACCATTGAACCATCGGGTGCTTCGACCCTCAGGCCCGTCAGCTCCTGAAAACATCCGAGACTGACCGCTTCGAGCTTGCCGGTGAACAACAGGCCGAACCAGCGATGGAGCGCCTCCTTGGCGTAGATGCTTTCGAGATTGTCGGCCGGATCAAACAGGTTCTGTCCTCCGGTTTGGCGCTGTCCGCGCGTCAGCGCCCCAAGACTGTCCAAGCGCCGCGCGATCGTCGAGATGAAGCGGCGTTCGCCGCGCACATCAGTCGTCACCGGTCTGAACAGCGGCGCCGATGCCTGATTGGTGCGATTGGTCCGGCCAAGCCCCTGAATTGCGGCGTCAGCGCGCCAGCCCGGCTCGAGCAGAAAGTGGACGCGGCGGGCCTGGTTCTTCGCCGCCAGATCGGCATGATAGCTGCGCCCCGTTCCCCCGGCGTCGGAAAACACCAGGATACGCTTGGTGCCGTCCATGAAAGCCTGGGTCTCAGCGACGTTGGCGCGCGGCGACCGCGATTGGAGTTTCTGACGACCGTCGCGGCCGACGATGAGCCGGCGTGTACGCCCGGTGACTTCCGCCACCTGATCAACGCCGAAGCGTTCGATGATTGCATCGAGTGCTGTGGCGATGGGAGGCAGGGCACAGAGCTGCTCGATCATCCGGTCGCGTGCGGCGAGTGCGGAGCGGCAGAGTACCGGTGCGCCTTGCTCGTCGCTCATCGGCTCGGAGCGAGGATTACCGTTTTCGTCGGTGAACACCGCCATCAGGCGGACAGGAAAGCTCTTGGCGAGATAGTCGATCACATATTCTTTGCAGTCGCAGTTTATGTCGAGCGTGGCGGCGAGAGACGCAGGTTTCCT
>JAPJRE010000098.1 GCA_030824725.1 Sphingomonas sp. | reverse complement strand
AGCTTCCAGAGGACCAGTGTGTTGCCGGGTTGCAGTGCCTTCAGGCACGCGGTTAGACCGGGGCGGGCGTCGTGCCGCCCCGACGCAAGGTCTTCGTAAATCCGCGAGGGATCGACGCCGGCCAAGAGCAACGCATCGCGCTGGGGTGCCAGCGTCTGTGACCCGTCAGCTTTGGACACCCTCATATATCCAATGAGCATTGTTACCCCGCCAGAAAAGACATCCGACAGCCTGCAATATGCCAGTGGTTTCCGCAACGGGTTTTCCGATTGGTGGAATGCGTTGACGAGGCAAAATCAGCAACCGCCAGAAAACCGGTCGTTTTTCTGGCGGTTGGTGTGCGCTGTGAGTGCCCCGTCGCTTCACGGCCAAAGACAGTTACGGTGGGGGCTTCGGGAAACTTCGGCAACAAATTAGCGTGGTGCCGGATACGATCAGCTTTGCGAAAGGGGGGGCTGACCATAGGCGTGGGTGGCGATGCGTTTGCTTACTCGTTTTCGGGACGTAGCGGTGCGGACTAGTGTCGCATCGCCGCGGGCAACGAAAAGCTTTTAAACCACCGTCCCGGTGAAAGCCCCAATAAGGGCCGTCATCCCCATCGCAAGGACACCCAGTAAAACCACCCGGATCATGGCGCGCCCGATCGGGGCGCCGCCCGCCTTCGCTCCAAGCGCACCCAGCACGCCAAGCAGCACCAATGCCGTTGCTGGTACCGCATAAAGCACAGCGCTATGCGGTGCTAATGCAGCGATCACGGGTAGGATCGCGCCGGCGGCAAATGCCAAGGCCGAGGATACCGCGGCCTGCATCGGCTGCGATGCGCCGTCGTCAGCAAGGCCAAGCTCATCACGGCGATGCGCTCCCAGAGCGTCATGTGCCATCATCTGTTCGGCCACCTGAATCGCTAGCGACGGCTCGACGCCACGCCCTTCATAGATTGCGGCCAGTTCCCGCGTTTCGGTCACGGGCGAACGTTCCAACTCGGCCGATTCCCGCGCAAGGTCAGCGTTCTCGGTATCCGCCTGCGAACTGACCGAAACATATTCGCCCGCCGCCATCGCCAGTGCACCCCCGACCAATGCTGCTACCCCCGCAACAAGGACTGTGCTCGCAGTCGAGCCTGGCGCGGCTGCGACACCGACGATCAGGCTTGAAACAGAAATGATTCCGTCGTTGGCACCGAGCACCGCTGCGCGAAGCCAGCCTGTACGGTGGACGAGATGATGTTCTCCTGGCGCGTGATCGATGGCGTCGGTCGTCATTGGCTATCCTAAAGTATGTCGAACTCGGTGAGCCGCCGAGTGGGCGGGAATTGGATTGTATTTGGCTCCGGACAGCAGTGCAGGGATGATGGAGCGATGTAGCTACGCCAGGTGCGTTGCGGCACGGGCCTGACGAACAGCTGACGAAAGCGATGGCTCCCGTAATTTCAAGGCTAGACCTCGAGTCGGACGCGAAACGAAGCACCCCCGCCTGTCGCGTTTTCGACGCTGACCGTTCCACCATGCGCTTCGGTCAACCGTTGCACGATGCCAAGGCCTAGGCCCGCTCCGGTAGATCTGCGGCGATCCTTGCGCCAGAAGCGGTCAAACACGTGCGGAAGATCGACCTCTGCAATCCCCGGCCCGTAGTCACGGACCGTCAGCTGTGGACCGGGTCCCGCGCTTACGTCGATGGGCGTGACGCCGGGCGCGTGTGACAGCGCATTGTCGATCAGGTTGCGATAGATGCGGAAGATCGCTTCCGGGTGCCCGATCGCCGCGGTGTCGCCGAAGCTCTCGAAACGTAGATCACGCTGCGCCGCGAACACCTTTGGCGCCATCGCGGCCACGACGTCCCGGCCGATGTCGGCGATATCGATGGCAACGTGGCCATCGAGGGCCAGCGCGTCGGCTTGGGCGAGATCGAGCATCTGTTCGACGAGACGGGTCAGGTGCCGCGCATCGGCCTGCAGTTCGTCCCGTTGCTTGCCTGCGGGGAGCCGATCGAGCGATAGCTGCATGATCGACAACGGTGTGCGCAGCTCATGTGCGGCGTTGGCAGTGAACTCCCGCAGAGTCGCCATCGCTGCATCGAGCCGACCGAGCGCCCGATTGACGGCACTGACGAGCGTGTTGACCTCTCGCGGCTCACTCGGCTCCGAAAGGCGAAGCAGGGTGTTGTCGGGTTCCAGCGCGTCCACTTCGCGCTCGGCATGGCGGAGCGGTTGGAGCACCCGGCGGACGGCGAAGACGTTGAACAGCAACAGCAACAGCGACAACGGGATCAGCGGCAGCATCACGTGCTGAATGATCTCGTTCACGATCACCGGCACATAGGGGCGGATGCCGTCGCCCTCGAACTGCATCGCCAGCCATCGCCGCTCCTCGCCGCGATCGATCGCGCGAACGCCCGATATCCGATAGCCGCGAGGAGTCTGTTCGCGCCGCGTCCAGTCGACCAGGGTTGACGCGCCGTCGATCCCGGTTTCCCCTACCCGCCGGAGTTCGGGTGATCCCGGTTCGACATAGCGCGCGGACCAGGATTCGGCCCCCGGCGGTCCGGTTAGCAGGTCGGGCGACAGCACGCCGCCTGCCTGAGCCTTCGTCGCTTCAAGCGTCAGCAATTCCTGCGCGAGCGATTCGGGCTGGCGACTGTAGGTGAACACGACGATCCCGACGTCGAGTGCTGCGAACAGCAGCGTGAACGCCGCCAGACGCGCCGCAATCTGTCGGAACAGCGTAGGGGGCCGTCGCCTTGGCCGAACCGCGTCCATCCTATTCACCAGATACGCTTGGCGCGAACAGCGCATAGCCGACGCCGTGCACGGTGCGGACCTGCACGTCCGCCCCGGCGGCGGTCAGGCGCTTGCGCAGCCGCGATACTGCCGCTTCCAACGCATTGGGCGTTACCTCGGCGTCCATCGCATATAGCGTATTCTCAAGCGCCGGCTTGGCGACGACGTGTCCGGCGCGGCGGAGCAGAACTTCGAGCAGGTTGATTTCACGCGGCGTCGCGTCGATCGCGACGCCGCCCACGTCGGCCGACCGTGAGGCACAATCGAGCACGACGTTGCCCGCGGCGAGCTGGGTGCCGAGCGACGCCCCGGGTCGTCGCAGCAGGGCACGACACCGCGCCGCGAGCTCGGGAATCTGGAACGGCTTCACCAGATAGTCGTCAGCGCCCGCGTCGAGTCCGGTGACGCGATCGTCGAGGCCACCTCGCGCGGTCAGGACAAGGATCGGCGTCGCATTCTTGTCCCGGCGGGAACGGCGGACGATGTCCAAGCCGTCTCCATCGGGTAAGCCAAGGTCGACCAGTAGCAGGTCATATGTCGCCACCTTCATCGCCAGCTCGGCGTCCTCGACGGTCTCGACCCAATCGACCGCGAAACCCTGCGGGATCAGGCCGTCCCGAACCAGGCTGCCGAGCCGGGCGTTGTCTTCAATCAGCAGCAGGCGCATGGTCGATGTCGGTCCCCGTTGGTGCACGTTTGTAGCCAGTGACCATCGCCAGCGGCAGGTTTTCCCGGTGCCGCACGCTCTCGACGATCGCACCGATGACATGCAGGGCTACCGCGCCGATCAGAACATTGGCGGCGGTTTCGTGCAACGTCTCGACCCAGCCCACACCCCAGAATTGGTCGAGCCCCATCATCCATCCGCTGGTCCCCACCGTCGCCAGCAGGACAAGGAGGACGACGATCATTGCGCCTCCGGCCGGGTTGTGCCCGATGTAGCGCGGCTCGCGCCGGGCAGCCATCGCGCGAAAATAGCGCAGCAACACGAACGGGCCTGGCACGAAGCTGGCGAATTGCGCGTAACGCCGGCCGATAACACCCCAGATCAGCCGGATCGCCAGCGCCGTGACGACAACGTAGCCGACATAGATATGCGGCGGCTCCTCATGCCGAAGGAACGTCAGGTTGGCGATCACACCTCCTACCACGGTCCAGTGAAAGATGCGGACGATCGGGTCCCAGACCTTGACCCTGCCGCGGTTGCGAGCAGGGTCTCGGGAAGGAGCCGCTGGAGCGACGTGGCTCATCGTCAGTCGACGTTGTTCTGAACGACCGCGCCGTTCACCGGGTTGAAATAGACCTCGGCGCGCTTGCCGTCCTTGGTGTGGGCGTAGATTTCGTAGCAGCTGCCGGACACCTGAAAGACCTTGACGTCGCGATAGCCCATCTTGGCGACGCGGCCTTTCATTTGTGCCGGCGTCATCCATTTGGCCTGAGGCGCCTTGGTGCAGACGGGCGACGCCATCGCCATCGGCGCAGCTGCGACGGCGGCGAGAAAGGCTGCGACCTTCAAGGGGGCAAATCGGATCATCGAACGAGCTCCTGTCAGAGGCGGGATAGCCTCGATGACCGGGAGATCGCAGCACCGCCTGACCGAAACCTGACGGCACAGCGAGTTTTTCCGACGGCTCGAGAATGCGGTTGCCGCGGACCTGTCAGGTCGTCGTCAGGACCGGGGTCGATAGCGGGGCAGCCGCACTTCCGGCGGCAATGGAGTATCGACCATGATGAAGTCCCTGATCGTCGCTGCCGCCGGTGCCGCGACCATTTTCGCCGTCAGCGTGACCGCCGCGCCGTCGGCGCCGACCCGCCCGCTAGCCGCCAGCACGCGGGCGAACCTCGAAGCCGCGATGCACGGGGAGGCTTATGCCAACCTGAAGTATCTGCGGTACGCCGACCAGGCGCAGGCGGCGGGAAAGCCCGAACTCGCCAAGCTCTTCCGCGCATCGGCCAACGTCGAGGCCAACGAGCACTTCGATCGCGAAGCGCAGGCGCTGCGGCTCGGCAGCAGCAACAATGTGAGCCTCGAAGATGCCATGAAGGGCGAGCACTACGAGAATGTCACGATGTACGTGAATTTCGCCAAGGAGGCGGAAGCGGCCGGCGACAAGAAGGTGGCGCAGATGTTCCGCCAGATCGCGGTCGACGAAGGCACGCATTACGCGGCTTACAAGGCTGCCCTGGCAAAGCTCCCCCGTCGCTAAGCCAGCTGCAGGCGCCGGCCCGGCCATCCCCCCGGCGGGCCGGCGCATCAAATCGGGATCGTTCGATAGGTTTTTAACACACGCCCGCCGAATGGGGCCTGAAAGAGCGCTCAGTGCCCTAATCGCGCAACATCAATTCGAACGCGAGATTTTCAACAGCCACGACCGGTTATGACACTCGCCAAAACCACGGCTCATAAGGAAGCCCGCGCACCGCTTGACGGTACGCGGGCTCTAAGTCATTTCAACCGTGCGGGCGCATCACCACCTTGATGACGCCGTCTTCCTTATCCCGAAACTTTTTGTACATCTCGGGAGCGTCCTCGAGACTGGCCGGGTGAGTAATTACAAAGCTGGGGTCAATTTCGCCAGCTTCAATGCGTGCCATCAGCGGCGCGGTGTAGGCTTGGACGTGGGTCTGGCCAGTTTTGATCGTCAGCCCCTTGTTCATCATCGCGCCGAGCGGGACCTTGTCGCCCATCCCGACATAGACGCCGGGGATCGAAACGGTGCCGCCCATCCGGCAGCTCATGATCGCTTCTCGCAGCACATGGATGCGGTCGGTGGCAAGGCCGACCGTGGCCTTGGCCTTGTCGAGAACCGCATCGACCGAGCCATGCCCGGCAGCTTCGGCGCCCACCGCGTCGATGCAGCTGTCAGGCCCGCGGCCCTTGGTGCGGAATTGCAACTCGTCATAGACATTGTCGACTTCGGCGAAGTTGATCGTTTCGGCACCGCCGGCTTCAGCCATGGCGAGGCGTTCGGGCACTTCGTCGATCGCGATCACGCGACCGGCACCGAGCATCAGCGCCGAGCGGATCGCGAACTGGCCGACCGGACCGCAGCCCCAGATCGCGACGGTGTCGCCTTCCTCGATATTGGCATTCTCGGCGGCCATGTAACCGGTCGGGAAGATGTCCGAGAGGAACAGCGCCTGCTCATCGGTGACATTGTCGGGCACTTTGATCGGGCCGAAATCGGCCATCGGCACGCGCAGATATTCGGCCTGGCCACCGCAATAGCCGCCCAGCATGTGGCTGAAGCCGAACAGGCCGGCGGGCGAATGGCCCATCGCCTTGATCGCCATTTCGGCATTGGGGTTGGTCGTGCAGCAGGCCGAAAACAGTCCCTTCTTGCAGAACCAGCACTCGCCGCAGCTGATCGTGAACGGCACCACCACGCGGTCGCCGATTTTGAGGTTCGTCACCTCCGAGCCCAGCGCTACGACCTCGCCCATATTCTCATGGCCCAGAATGTCTCCGCTCTCCATGGTCGGCTGATAGCCATCGAGCAGGTGGAGATCCGATCCGCATATCGCGCAGGCCGTAACCTTGATGATGGCATCCCGAGGATGCTTGATTTCGGGATCGGCAACGGTGTCTACCCGAACGTCACCTTTTCCATGCCAACATAGTGCGCGCATTATTGTTCTCCGACGTTATTACCGAAGAGCGCTCAGGATCGGCGATCGTTCCGGTCTGCCGGGATCGATCGCCACATCATCCTGGGCCGGGCTCTAATTGCGGTGCAATTTACTGGTTGGCGAAGCGGACGCTGGCGTGAACCCGCCCCCAACAATCACGCGTTAGAGCGCACCGTTTCGTCTCGTGCCCGCTGCCACCGGTGGATCTGCTCCGCTACGTTCGGTCGCGAAAAGAAGTATCCCTGCGCTTCATCGCAGCCCAACCCGATCAGCGATTCCAGCGCCTCGCGGGTTTCCACCCCTTCAGCCACAACCCGATAGCCCAGATCGTGCGACAGCGTGATCATCGATCGTACCAAGGCATGCTCGCGCGTTTCTTTACTCAGATGCCGGATGAACGACTGGTCAATCTTCACGACGTGCACGGGGAGCTGCTGCAGGTAGGACATGCTGCTGTACCCCGTCCCAAAATCATCGATCGCGAGCTTGATCCCCGCGGCCTCTAGCGCGGACAGCTGGTCGCGCGCGATACCCGATCGATCCATGACCGCGCTCTCCGTCAGTTCGAGCTCGATGCAGTCAGCAGGAATCCGGTGCTTGAACAGGAGAAGCTGGACACGGGCGGCGAGATCTTCTTCCCGGAGATTTGAGGCTGACACGTTGATCGAAACCGACAGGTCCAAGCCCTCTCGACGCCACGCAGCCTGCTGAGCCATTGCGTTGTCGAGCACCCAGGTCGTGGCGTCTCGAACCAGCGACGTTTCCTCCACCAGAGGAATGAACTCGCCGGGAGAGACTTCGCCGAGTGTTGGATGATCCCATCGCAGCAACGCCTCGACGCCGATGCATCGTCCCGACGAAAGCTCGACCCGGGGCTGATACACCAGGCGAAGTTCGCCGGCACGCCGCAACGCTTCGCTGAAGTCCGCCAGAAGGCCGAAGCGCCGTTGGTAAGCTGCATCGCTTGCCGACGAATAGGTGCTGATCACCCGTTCGTTAGCGCGCGAATCCTGAACCGCACTGTATCCAGTCCGTAGCACGTCCTGCGGACTGACGGTGCCCAGGATGAATGACGTGAGCCCTAGCGCCGGGGTCGTGCCGAAACCGATTTCCGCATTGTTGCTGATCGCCGCAACCTTTGCCGCAATGACCGAGAGCGCAGCCTCGCCGATGTCATACGTGGAGAGCAGCGCAAGCTGTGTGGCGGCGACATGATAGGTCTTGCACGAGGTCATCAGCGAGTCGGCAATCGCGCGGACCGCACCCCGCACGATTTCATCATGATGCGCCGGCCCCATCACGCGGCCTACGCTGTCGAGCTCACTGTTCCGCGCCAGGTCGATCAGCACCGCATAATGCCGTTCGCCTGGGTGATCGCGGCCGAGGTCCTCGAGGTCCTCGATGAATTGGTTGCGGTTCGGCAGGCGGCTTACCGGATCAACTCGCCCATAGGCATGCCGGAGCTCGATCTGCGCCATGACCATGGCCGCCAGATCTTCCAGCGCCGACATCTCTTGTTCGGTCGCGGTTCGGGGGGTCGCGCCGACTACGCAAAGCGAGCCCAGGCAATGGCCTTCGTTCGTGGTCAGCGGCGCGCCGGCGTAGAAACGCGCGCCGGTCCCGGCGAGCGTGCTGTCGGCATATCGCGGATTGGCGAGGAGATCCGGGACGAGCAACCTATCCCGGCTTTGCGTCACTTCGTTGCAAGGCGCGTCATGGCGCCGCATTTGCGTGTCGGTAACGCCAAGACGGGACATGAACCACTGCCGGTCGCTGTCCGTGAGCGAGCCGAGTATCTGCGCGCAGACAGGGTACTAACCCGCGCCGGCTACTCTGACGCTCTTTTTACTGGCGTTTGGACAACGATAAGATTCTGATTATAGATCTACTAACGTGAAGCGGAATTAGTGGTTAGCGGATCGGCCGCTTTTGGGTAAGGCAAGGCGCATAGCTGACGTTGGCTACCGCGGCCCGCCGTCCCGATTGGGATCCCATGCGAGACGGGATCGCGAAACCTTGGGCTGTCATTTCGCCTTCAGCCGGACCGGTCGCCAGCGGCGCATTTTTCAACAGCCCCGACCGGTTGTGGTGCGCCGTCGCCGACCGGCTCGTTTCGCGCGGGCTCCGCGACGTGCCCGATCGCCTCGCGCGATCGCTGACGCCGGCGCAGGCGTGGTCGTCGCCGGGCCTGCTGCTGGGGCAGATCTGCACCCGCCCTCTGGAGCGCGAGCATCCGCAGCTGCGCGTGCTGGCGCATCCGGTCTATGCCGTGCCCGATCGGGCGGGGTTCCACCACAGCCTGATCGTCGTGCCTGCCGGTTCGGGCCTGTCCGATCTCGCCGACCTGCGCGGTGCGACGGCGGCGATCAACGATCCGGGGTCGAACACCGGCGTCGCGCTCCTGTACGACACGATCGCGCGGGTGACGACCGACCCCTTGTTCCTCGGTTCCGTCGTCGAGACCGGCAGCCATCGGTCGAGCGTGATCGCGGTCGGCGAAGGCCGTGCCGACGTCGCCGCGATCGACATCGTCACCTGGTCCGCGATCGCGCGCCACGAACCGCACCTCACCGCGCGCCTGCGCACGATCGCCCGGTCGCGATCCGCGCCGACGCCGCCGTTCGTGACCGCGCGCGAGACACCGGTCGAAACCGTCCGCGTAGTGCGGGCGGTCCTGGCCGAGGCCTTCGCCGATCCCACACTGGCCGTGATGCGGCGTGAGCTCGACCTGACCGGGCTGGTGCCTTTAGCTACCGCGACGGGGTCGGTCGCGGAGCACGCGGCCTGACGAAGAGCGATGATGCCACCCGTGTCGGAAACGCAAGCTATGCGGCGCTGCAACAAAGCTTGGTCGATATCGCTGCGAGCCGGGGTCACATTGCGGCGATGAAACGACATTTCCCCAGCTTCGGCGTCCAGGTCTTCATCGGTATGGCCACCGGCCTCGTGCTCGGCGCTGTCGCGCGCGCAGGACTTCCCGGGGAAGCCGCAGCCGGTCTCGCGGAGGCGCTGCGGATCATCGGCGAGACGTTCGTCCAGTTGCTCAAGACGCTGGTCGTGCCGCTGGTGTTCACCGCGATCGTCGCGTCGATCGCGGCCATTAGCGACCTGCGCAACGCATCGCGGCTGGTTATGGGCACGCTGCTGTGGTTCGCGCTGACCGCGCTGATAGCGGTTTCGATCGGGATCGCGCTCGGCCTCGTTATCCAACCGGGGCTGCACACCGCGGTGTCGTCGACCGCGGCGGCCGCGCCCGGAACGACCGGCGGGTGGCTCGACTTCCTGCGCGGGCTCGTCCCCGCCAATATCCTCGGCATCGCCGCTGCGACCAAGCTTGCCGACGGTGCGGCGAAGACGGCGCTGTCGTTCAACATCCTGCAGATCATCATCCTCGCCATCGCGATCGGCGTCGCCGCGGTGCGGATCGGCGATGCCGGCAAGCCGTTCCTGGCGTTCAACGCCTCGGCTTCGGCGATCTTCCGCCGGATCCTGAACTGGATCGTCCGGCTAACCCGATCGGAACCGCAGGGCTGCTCGGACACGCGGTGGTGCAGTACGGCTGGCAGTCGCTGTCGGCGCTCGGCGCGTTCGCGCTGTCGATCTACGCCGGCCTCGGGCTCGTGCTTTTCGTTGTCTATCCGCTGCTGCTGCGTGCCAATGGGATCGGCGTCGGCGGCTTCTTCCGCGCGGCATGGCCCGCGATCCAGCTCGGCTTCGTCTCGCGCTCGTCGATCGCGACGCTGCCGGTGACCGAGGCGGCGGTCGAGCGGCTTGGCGTACCGACGGCCTATGCTGCATTCGCCGTGCCGTTCGCCGCAACGACGAAGATGGACGGCTGCGCGGCGATCTACCCGTCGATCGCGGCGATCTTCGTCGCGCAATATTACGGCGTCGCGCTGGTCCCAACTGATTACCTGCTGATCGTCGCGGTGTCGGTGCTCGGCTCGGCAGCGACTGCGGGGCTGACCGGCGCGGTGGTGATGCTGACGCTGATGCTCACCACGCTCGGCCTGCCGCTCGAGGGGGCCGGACTGCTGCTGGCGATCGACCCGATCCTCGATATGGGCCGCACCGCCGTGAACGTCGCCGGCCAAGCGCTGGTCCCGACCATCGTGGCCAAACGCAGCGGTGCCGCGATCACGAAGCCCGCGTCGGCCCTGTCGCCTGCAGAATAAGCGTCATCACTTTTGCCAGCGATTCAACTTAATGCGTAATAGTGGGTGAATAGCGGCGTGTCCGCTTTTAGGCAGCGACTGTGGTAAGCAGTCGTTCGTTCACTTTACGTTGCAGGAGCGTAATCGATTGATTGATAATGGCATAGTGCGCAAAGTCTGTTTTTCGATAACGACTGACATCATTCTCTGTGTTAAGACAGTGATACATTAAAATATACAGCGTTTTGACGAGTAATACCAATAGAGATTGGTGTAAAAATGTATTCCAGTAAGTCCTATTCCAAAGTAGGCGCTAAATAAAATTGCAATTGATGTATAGCTGCATTAAAGTAACTTCAGTATCTATACAATCTAATATGTTAGATATAGTCCTGCCACAGGATTGACTGATCTATAAGCGGTTAGAGAATAAAATATCTAGCAATATATTTAAT
>JAPJRE010000097.1 GCA_030824725.1 Sphingomonas sp. | reverse complement strand
AGATACCCTCGCGGGCTCTCTTCAGAAATGGACCGGATTTTCCAAGGCAGACCAGTCGCGCTCTGTCGGCTAGCACCGCGTGTAGCAGTTCCAGCTGGTCCGCCGGCGGTTCGCCGTTCTGGAGTGGCATGTGCAACCGGCCGCACCAGAATGCCTGGCGCACCGTCGCCCATTCTTGACCATGCTCGTCGATAAAGACGGCGCCTGACGGTCGCTCAACGAAGTTCAGCCAATATCCCCAGGGCAGCTCGGGATCGATGTCGATGGGCATGGCTTAGCGCCTCTCTTCGCGAATCGGAGCGGAGTGCAGCAGGTCGTCCAGCGACCTGAGGTCGCTTGGATCGCGCCCATCTTCGACAGCCTTCAACTGAGCTGCGAGTCGGGTGACCTCATGATAGGCAAATGCTTCGTCTCGGTAGACGCGGTGATCGATGCCATCACGGGTCGACGACATCGCAACGGTGCCCGGATGATTCGGGAGAATGTCCCCCGGCTGATCGCAGGAGAAGCCAATCCACCAAAGCGGATCGGGATGGGCCGAATCGCCAGACTTCCCTCCAGCGATCGTTGAGGTGTCGTGGTGCACCACGTGGCAGACCGAGAACCACTCCGGCGCGCCATCTTCACAGGCTCTGGCATAGTTCACGCCGCCATAGGCGGTAACGCCAACACTCTCCACGGCGCCGTTCGAGAAGTTGAATAATGGGTGATTCGGCGAGATCGCGACGAATCCCTCGAGGGCGCCGGTTTGGGGCGACCGGCGAATGATACAGGAATATCCTGTCGCCGAATCGCGGAAGGCGATCTTCTCGGCTTCCTTGTTCCAGGGCCCGCGGGTGCGGGGTGCGAGGCCTTTGACGTGGTAGACCGCTTCGACGGGAACGAGCTCGTTGCCGAAGGTCCGCATCTGATTCGTCAGTTCGATGACGGCTTCGGGATCGACGTTTTTCCGGGGTTTTCGCTTGGCCATCCAGCTGCTCCTTTTTTGAGTGGAGCGGGAATATGATGACCGATACTGCGACCTCGCCAACGCTTTCGCGGGCACGTCTTCGCGCGCCGGAGGGCAAGCTAATTTGGCAAGGGATAGCCGTTTGGATGCCCCGTGAGGATTCGAACCTCAATTGACGGAGTCAGAGTCCGTAGTCTTACCTTTAGACGACGGGGCACCAGACAGGTCGCGCCAGATAGGGGGATGCGGCGGCGCTGTCAACGCGCAATTGCGCGCTCGCCTTGCGCTGTCATCTTTGCTCGTCTAGCCTCGCATCCAAGCACCGGCCGGGCCGTTTTGGTTCGGTGACGGAAGAAGATAAGCGAGTTGATAATATGGGGGATGGCTCCGCCAGAATGCCCCGCGGGAGGCGCGTTTCCGCCGCCCGCCCTGCGGCGCCGCCAGCCGCGAAAGGGCCGGCACCGCGTTGGCCCGAAGCGCGCCATTATGCCGCGCTGGATCTGGGTACGAACAATTGCCGGCTGCTGATCGCGCGCCCGCAAGGATCGGGCTTCGCGGTGATCGATGCGTTTTCGCGAATCGTCCGCCTGGGCGAGGGGCTGGCGACGACCGGCCGCCTGTCCGACGCCGCGATCGAGCGCACGCTGGCGGCGCTGCGCATCTGCGCGGACAAGCTCAAGCGCCGCAACGTGGCGCTCGCCCGATCGGTGGCTACCCAGGCCTGCCGCCAGGCCGAGAACGGCGCCGAGTTCATCGAGCGCGCCTATCGCGAGACCGGAATCGCGCTCGACATCATCACCGCCGAGGAAGAGGCACGGCTGGCGGTGCTTGGCTGCCACGCGCTGCTCGAGCCCGGGGACGGGCCGGCGCTGGTGTTCGACATCGGCGGCGGCTCGACCGAGCTTGTGCTGGTCGATTCGCACGCGCCGATCCCCCGCATCCTCGACTGGCACAGCGCGCCCTGGGGCGTGGTATCGCTCAGCGAGGCGACCGGGCAGAGCAAGGCAGTGGACGCCGATGCCCGCGCCGCTGCCTATGCCGACATGCGCGCGCGGGTGCGGGAGAGCTTCGCGCCCTTCGTCGCGCGGCTGCGCCCGCCCAAGGGCACGCCGCGGCTGCTCGGCACCAGCGGCACGGTGACGACGCTGGCCAGCGTGCATCTCGGGCTGGCCTCGTACGATCGCTCGGCGGTCGACGGGCTGATCGTGCCGAGCGCGGCGATGCGCGCGGTGAGCGCGCGAATCGCCGCGATGAGCGTCAAGGAGCGCGCCCAAGTGCCGTGCATCGGCAACGAACGCGCCGATCTCGTCTCGGCCGGCTGCGCAATCCTGGAGACGATCCTCGACATCTGGCCTGCCGAGCGGCTAGGCATCGCCGATCGCGGTATTCGCGAAGGCATCTTGCGGCGGCTGATCGGCGGCGCGCCCCTATAAGGTTGTGAGGAAGTAGCGATGAGCAGGGGCGGTGGCCGCGGCCATGTTCGCGTGCGCACGGCGCGCGGCCGGACGGCGCAATCGACGCGCTGGCTGGAGCGCCAGCTGAACGACCCCTATGTCCGGCGCGCCAAGGCCGAGGGCTATCGCAGCCGCGCGGCCTACAAGCTGACCGAGCTGGACGAGAAGTTCGGGTTTCTGAAGGGCGCCAGGCGCGTGGTCGATCTCGGTGTCGCGCCGGGCGGCTGGACGCAGGTGGTGCGGCGCGTGTTGCCCAAGGCGGCGGTGGTCGGCATCGACCTGCTGCCGGTCGACCCGATCGAGGGCGCGACGCTGCTCCAGATGGACTTCATGGACGATGCCGCGCCCGATCGGCTGATCGAGGAACTCGGCGGCGCGCCGGACCTGATCCTGTCGGACATGGCGGCAAACACCGTCGGCCATCCGCAGACCGATGCGCTGCGCACCATGGCGCTGGTCGAGACCGCGTTCGATTTCGCGCTCAAGACGCTGGCCCCGGGCGGTGATTTCGTCGCCAAGGTGTTCGCGGGCGGGGCCGATTCGGCGCTGATCGCCGAAATGAAGCGCGCCTTCGCGACGGTGAAGCACGCCAAGCCGCCCGCCAGCCGCAAGGGCTCGGTGGAATGGTATGTGGTGGCGCAGGGGTTCAAGGGGCGCGTGGAACCCGCGTCCGAGCCCGAGCAGGAATAGCGATAGCGTATCCTCCCCTGGCGGGGGAGGACATGGTTGAGAGCACGCCATGACGAGGCCAGCATATACGGAAGCGCTCGTGCACAGCGCGGTGCTGGCCCGGCTTGTCGCCTTCGACCCGCATGTCGCGGGCACGCCGCCGCTCGGCCTCGCCCTGCCCGGCAGCGACATCGACATTCTCTGCCACGCCCCCGACCCGCAGGTCTTCGCGGCGGCGGTGTGGGCGGCCTATAGTGACATGTCTGGCTTCGCGATGTGGCAGTGGCAGGGCAGCGATCGCCCCGTGGTCGCGCGCTTCCACTGCGCCGGCTGGCTGTTCGAGCTGTTCGGCCAGGCCCGTCCCGTTGCCGAGCAGCTCGGCTGGCGGCATTTCGCGATCGAGCGTCGGCTGCTCGCATTGGGCGGCCAACCGCTCCGCACCGTCGTGATGGCGCGCCGGCACGCCGGCGCCAAGACCGAACCTGCCTTCGCGCAGGTGCTGGGGCTCGCAGGCGACCCCTATGCCGCGCTGCTCACGCTCGAGGGGCTCGACGACGACACGCTGCGCGCCCGGATCGGTGCCTGAAACGAAAAGGGCCGGCGTTTCCGCCAGCCCCTTTGTCGGTCGTTCGATTGGAAGGCGATCAGCCCTCGTAGTCGCCGCCCAGATTCTGGTTGCGCGGCGGGGCCGCCGCGGTGAGGCGGAGCGCCTCGGCCTGGGCCTGGATCGAGCCGATCTCGTCGGGCGCATCCTCGTCGTCGACGCGGACGCGCTGCAGGCTCGCCACCACCGCTTCCTGCAGATGGTCCGGGCGCACGGTCTCTTCGGCGATTTCGCGGAGCGCGACGACCGGGTTCTTGTCGCGATCGCGATCCAGGGTCAGGTCGGCACCGCCGGAGATCTGCCGCGCGCGCTGCGCAGCGAACAGCACCAGGTCGAACCGGTTCGGAATCTTGTCGACGCAATCTTCGACAGTGACGCGCGCCATCCTGTTCTTCCTTAGATGTCAGGGCCGGGAAAGACCGGCCAGTTAGGGGCCGAGCCCGCAAATGTCAAGAAAAGCCGCCATGCCTGCGCGAGGGAGCGCGATGCGGCTTCGATCGTTACGCAGGTTCACCTACCGGAGGCTCCCCGCACGATGGCACCCTATGCCGATCCCGAACCGCTTGCCGAGGGCCTGGCCGCCGGGCATGCCCCGATGATGCCGCCGCTCGCCCAGCCCAGCTTCACCGTCGACGGCAACCGGCTGACGCTGCTGCCGGAGGGGCCCGAGCGGATGCGTGCGCTGCTGGCGCTGATCGCGAGTGCCGAGCGGACGCTGCGGGTGCTCTATTACATCTATCTCGACGACGCCGCCGGCGCCGCGGTGCGCCAGGCGCTGATCGATGCGGCGGCGCGCGGGGTTCGCGTCTATCTGATCGTCGACGGGCTCGGCAGCGAGCATGCCGAGAGCAACGATTTCTTCGATCCGCTCCACGCCGCGGGGGTGGAGGTATGTCGATTCGTGCCGCGCTGGGGGCGGCGCTATCTGTTGCGCAACCACCAGAAGCTGGCGCTGGCCGACGAGGCGCGGGTGATCGTCGGCGGGTTCAATATCGAATCGAGCTATTTCGGTACCGCCGCCGACCATGCCTGGCGCGACATGGGGTTGCTGGTCGAGGGCCCGGCGGCCGAGCGGCTGACCGGCTATTTCGATTCGCTCGCCGCCTGGGCCAAGCGGCCGCGCGCGACGCTGCGCTCGCTCGGGCGTATGCTGAAGGCGTGGAGCGAGCCCGAGGGCGATACCCGCTGGCTGCTCGGCGGGCCGATGCGGCGGCTGTCGCCCTGGGCGCGGGTGGTGAAGCACGATATGGAGCGGGCGAACCGGCTCGACCTGATCGCCGCCTATTTCGCACCCAGCCCGGCGATGCTGCGCCGGCTCGACAAGGCGGGGCGGCGCGGGCGGGTGCGGCTGGTGCTGCCGTCGAAGCTCGACCATACCGCCGCGATCTGGGCGGCGCGCTTCACCTATGCCGGGCTGCTGCGCAAGCAGGTGGAGATCTATGAATATCAGCCGACCAAGCTGCATACGAAGCTCTATGTGATCGACGACATCGTCCATATCGGCTCGGCCAATTTCGACATCCGCAGCATGTTCCTGAACCTCGAGCTGATGCTGCGGGTGCAGGACCGGGCCTTCGCCGCGCATGTCCGCAGCTATGTCGATGGCGAGGTGGCGCAGTCCGAGCGGATCACCCCCGCGCTCTACAAGGCGCGGACCGGCTGGTGGACGCGGGTGAAGCAGTTTGCCGCCTATTTCGTGATGGCGGTGCTCGACTATAACGTCACGCGGCGGCTGAACTTCGGCGACAAGGGCCCGATGGAATCCTAGATCGTTCGCCAAGAGCGGTGGTGCGTGGATGGGGGAGGGTTTGAATGCAGCCTCTGCGGTATAAACGTCGTGGCCGGGATGTCCGGTTGATATTTGCTGCAGCGCTGTTCATGTTCTCGTTGATTCTATTTATTATCCAGTTTGGGATAATAAATTTATACATAGATGCAGTATTTTCCGGAAGGTGGGAGTATTTCTCGCAAATGTTCCGAGTGCCACTCCCGATCAAGCCAGGGGAGTTCTGCCTAGATCGCTGCGCATCCCCTCTGCCTTTCTGGGCGGGGTGGCTTGGACTTGCCTGCTTCGCGGGTGGACAAGCATTGCTGGTCGATGTGTGGTTTAGGCCGAAGCGATAAGGACTGTCGTGGCAGGCGCTGGCCGCCTGTCGAGATACTGCGTCACGCACCGGTGGTGGAGGCCATCTCCAGCGGCTCGACATCGACCGACACCTGCATGGCCTGCGCGCCCGAGCCGAGCACGATGCCGTCGATCGGGGCAATGTCGGCATAGTCGCGGCCGATCGCCATCACGATGTGATCCTCGGCCATCCAGATGCCGTTGGTGGGATCGACGCCCACCCAGCCGAGATCCGGCCCGCACCACAGCAGCACCCAGGCATGGGTGGCGTCGGCGCCGACCAGCCGCGGCTGGCCCGGCGGCGGCAGCGTGCGCAGATAGCCCGAGACATAGGCCGCCGGCAGGCCGGCGGCGCGCAGGCCCGAGAGCATGATCTGGGCGAAATCCTGGCAGACGCCGCCGCGCTTCGCGAACGCCTCGTGCGGCGGCGTGTCGACCAAAGTCGCGGTGGGATCGAAGGCGAAGTCGCGCTGGATGCGCTGCGCCAGCGCGATGCCAGCCTCGAGAATCCCGCGCTCCGGCTGCAGTTCCTCGGCGCACCAGGCGGCGATGTCGCGGTCGAGCGGGATCAGCGGCGAGGGGAAGAGATAGGCGGCGGGTCCCGCGGGCGTGGGATCGCGGCTGTCGCGCGCCCAGGCGGCGATCTGGGCGATAGCAGGGTCGCTCGCGGCCGGGATCGGGATCTGGCGGTCGACGCGGACGCGCGCGCGGCTCTCGATCGTCAGGCTGCTCGCATCATGCTCGACCAGCAGCCGCACGACATTGGCGAGCCCGGCCTCGGCGCGCGCCGGATAGGTGCGCCCGCCCGGCTGCACGCTCAGCGCATATTCCTCGATCATCTGGCCGGACCAGAGAATCGGCTTCAGCCGCAGGTTGCAGCGCGCGAAGGCGACCGGCTGGTCGTAATCGAACCGCGTCACATGGCGGATGCCGTAGAGCATCATGCGAGGACGAGCCCCGCCGCGCGCAGCGGCTCGGCGCCGTGGAGGAAATAGCGGCGGGCGATCGCCTCGGAGAGGCTCCACAGCCGCGCCTGGAGATCGGCGAGCCAGGCATCGTCGATCGCGGTGGCGCGGGCGGTGACCAGGGTCGCGGCGATGCTGCGCGCCTGTTCCTGCTGCGGCTCGGCCAAACCGTCGTCCGACAGTACCGGCAGCGCATTGAGGTGCGTCGAGAGCGCCGCCGCCTGGAAGGCGAGGCCGCGCGGATTGCCGGGATCGAGCGCGAGCAGGTCGAGCACCGGTACGCGCGCGATCCCGGTGAGGTAGCGCTGGCGATAGCTGATCTGGCTGTCGGCGAGGTCGAGCAGCGTCGAGAGGTCGTCGGCGGTCGCCTGCGGGCCTCCGAGCGCGCGCAGGAAGCCGATCGTCGCCAGCGCGCGCTCGATGCGGCGGCCGAGATCGTGGAAGCGCCAGGCATCGGTGCGGCCCATATGCTCGCCCGCCTGCCCCGCCAGCGCCGAATAGCGCCGCTGCAGCGATCCGGCGCGATCGAGCAGCACGCCGCGCTCGGGGAAGGGCGCGTCGAGCAGGCGGATCATGTCGGCCGAGAGCCGGTCGCGCGAGACCGCGCCGATCGAGCGTGCCTGGCGGTTGATCGCGCGGACGCTGGTCCAGCCGTCGGTCGATTCGAGCGCGGTGCGGGCGAGCTGGGTGAGGTCCTGCCGCTTGAGGCCGCGCGGGGCGGGGCCGGCACCCGCGCCCACCACCAGCTGGGCGAGGCGATCGACCGTCTCCGCCGAGAGCGCGGCGCCGGTATCCGCGCTGATCGAATGGCCGAGCAGCACGCGCAGCACCGCAAGCAGCGCCTCGCCGCGCTCCAGATAGCGGCCGAGCCAGAACATGTTGTCCGCCACCCGGCTGGGCAGCGTGCCGGGGTTGCGGCGCAGCTGGGTCGAGTCGCCCGAGGGGAGCAGCGACACCGGCGCCACCGGATCGGGCCCGTGGATGCACACGTCGGCCGACCAGCTGCCCTCGCCCATCACCGCGGCGCGGGCATCGGCATGCTCGCCGATCCGCGCGAAGCCGCCGGGCAGCACCGTCCAGGCACCTGCCGCATCGCGCGCGGCGAAGACGCGCAGCGTGAAGGGGCGGGGCGCCAGCCGGTCCTCGGCGACGAAGGGCATGGTCGAGAGGCAGACGACTTCCTGCCCGACATAATCCTGCGGCCGGCGGGTGAGATCGTCGCGCAGCGCCGCGCGGGCGGCGTCGTCCAGATGCGCGCCGAGCACCGCCTTGCCCTCCGGCAGGCCGAGCGGCGGGGTGCCGAAGGCGGGGGCGACGACCATCTGGTCGAGATTGGCCGCGACATGCGCCGCCTCGGCCGATTGCCCGCACCACCAGGTGGCGATGTTGGGCAGGCGCAGCGATTCGCCGAGCAGGATCTCGCTCAGCCGCGGCAGGAAGGCGGCGAAGGCGGGCGCCTCGAGCAGCCCGGCGCCCGGCGCATTGGCGATCACGACATTGCCCGCCACCGTCGCGTCGATCAGCCCGGCGACGCCGATCTTCGAATGCGAATCGAGCGCGAGTGGATCGAGATAGCGTGGGTCGAAGCGGTGCCACAGCGCATCCACCCGCTTCAGCCCGGCGATGGTACGGACATAGACGCGGTCGTCGAGCACGGCGAGATCGGCGCCCTCGACGAGCAGGAAGCCCAGATAGCGGGCGAGATGCGCCTGCTCGGCATAGCTGGCGGTGAAGCGGCCGGGGGTGAGCAGCGCCATGCGCGGCTCGGCGCGGCGGCAGGCGGCGGCGATGCCGTCGCGGAAGGCGGCGAAGAAGGGGGCGTGGCGCTCGATGTTAAGCCGGCCCTGCAGGCCCCCCAGCGTCCGCGCCATCGCGAGGCGATTCTCCAGTGCGTAACCGGCGCCGGCGGGGGCGCGGAGATGGTCGGCGAGCACGCGCCAATGGCCGTCCGGGCTGCGGCACAGGTCGAAGGCGACGAAGTGGAGGTGATGGTCCGCCGGCGGGGTCAGGTGGGTCAGCGGGCGGAGGAAGAAGGGGCTGCCGGTGAGAAGCGCGGCGGGGAGATGGCCGTCGGCCACCAGCTTGGTCGGGCCGTACAGGTCGCGGAGCAGCAGCTCCATCAGCTCGGCGCGCTGGGCGATGCCGGCCTCGATCCCGCGCCATTCGGCCTGATCGATCAATAGCGGCACGGGGGAGAGCGGCCAGGGGCGTTCGTCGCCCTCGTCGCCGATGCGGTAGCCGGTGCCGATATCCTCGGCATGGCGATGCGCGCGTTCGCGGGCGATGGTCAGCCCGTCGCCGGAAAGGCCCGCCAGTTCCTCGAACAGCGCACTCCAGGGCGCGCCGGTTTCCGCGCACAGCACGTCGCCGCCGGGCGCATGGCCGCAATAGTCGGCAATCCAACGATCGGCTATCGTGCCCGCGTCGAACAATCCCGCCTCGGCAAGGCTGGCCACAGCTGTTTCCCTTTCTCGGCCGCGGTGATGGGCGAAACCATGGTGCCATGCAACACGGGAGATATGCGGGACTGTCTCAGCCGAGCCTGGCGAGCGCCTCGTCCACGGTACATAACCCGGCTGCGCCGCGAGCGTTGCACGCGGGGATCGGAGAATCCGATCGCGAGGCCTCCCTATTACAGATCGGGGAGCGTCTGTTCGGCCGTGCCCCAGCCGCGCAACGCCCGGCTGGCGGCGCGTTCGAGCAGCGTGGCGGCGTCCTTGATCGTGAAGGCATGCGCGCTGTCGATGGACCTGAGCTCGGTCCAGGTAACGGGCGTGGCTACCGGTGCATTGGCCCGTGCGCGGGCGACATAGGGAAGCACCGCCGTCGCGCCGCGTTGGTTGCGCAAATAGTCGATGAAGATACGACCGACCCGATTGGCCTTCTTCAGGTTGGCGGTGAAGCGCTCGGGCTCGGCCTGGGCGAGCGCGCGGGCGAAGCGCTCGCAGAAGCTCTTGGCGGCCGGCCACTCGGCCTGCGGCACCAGCGGCACCACGACGTGCACGCCCTTGCCGCCGGAGAGCATCGGCCAGCTGGTAAGGCCGATCTCGGCGAGCTGCTCCTTGAGGAACTCGGCGGCCTTCTTCACCACCTCGAAATCGAGCCCCTCGTCGGGATCGAGGTCGAACACCAGCCGGTCGGGCTTCTCGACATCGGCGACGCGCGATCCCCAGCCATGGAATTCGATCGTGCCCATCTGCACGCAGGCGAGCATGCCGTCGGCATCCGAGACGTAGAGATAGGGCTCGGTGGAGCCGTCCTTCTCGCGGATCTCGACATGATGGACCTGCTCGCCGAAGCTGCCGGCATCATGCTTCTGGAAGAAGCATTGCTTGGCGCGGCCCTGGGGGCAGCGGACCAGGCTGATCGGGCGCTCGGCGAGCCAGGGCAGCGCGATCGGGGCGACGGCGGCGTAATAGTCGGCGAGGTCGCCCTTGGTGAGCTTCGATTCGGGGAAGATCACCCGGTCGCGGCTGCTGATCTTGATCGAGGACGGCGCGGTGTCGGGGAGCGCTGCGGGCTCTTCCGCGACGACCGTGTCGGCGGCCTTGTCCTCGCGCAGGCCAAGAAAGCTGGCGTGGCGCACGACCTTCTCGGCGGTGAACTCGGCGAACGCGATCTCTGCGACCAGCTCGGGCTTTACCCAATGGGCGCCGCGTGCCTCCGGGCCGGGGACTTTGGCTGCCGGTTTCTCGGTGGCGAGGCGGTCGAGGCGTTCGCGCATCGAGAGTAGCGTCTCGGTGTTAAACCCGGTGCCTACCTTGCCGGCATAGACGAGTCCGTCGGGCCCGTTCAGCCCGAGCAGCAGCGACTTGAACCCGCGACCGCGCGCGCTGGAGGCGGTCCAGCCGAGGATGACGAACTCCTGGCGCTGCGTGCACTTGATCTTGAGCCACGCCTTGCTGCGCGTGCCGCGATAGGGGGCATCGGCGCGCTTCGAGACCACGCCTTCGAAGCCTTCGCGGCATATGCTCTCGAACAGCTTCTCACCCTGGCCGATGATGTGTTCGGAGAAGCGGATGCGATTGTCGGCCCCGTCGAGCAGTGCGCGCAGCCGTTCCTTGCGGTCGATCTGGGGGAGGGCGGTCAGGTCCTCGCCGCCCTCGGCGAGCAGATCGAAGGCGAAGCAGAGCAGCCCCTCGCCGCCTGTGGAGATCGCCTCCTGCAGCGTGGAGAAATCGGGCTTGTCGCCTTTCATCGCGACGATCTCGCCGTCGATCAGCGCGCCGGGCGGGAGGGTGGCGGCGGCTTCGGCGATGCCGGGAAATTTCCCGGTCCAGTCGAGGCCCGAGCGGGTGTAGATCTTGGGCCCG
>JAPJRE010000096.1 GCA_030824725.1 Sphingomonas sp. | reverse complement strand
GTGCCGGCATCGCCCGCGACGCGGCGGGGCGGGGCCTGTCGGTGCTGCTGGTCGAGAAGGAAGACCTTGCCAGCCACACGTCCTCGGCCTCGACCAAGCTGATCCATGGCGGGCTGCGCTATCTCGAATATGGCGAGTTCCGGCTGGTGCGCGAGGCGCTGATCGAGCGCGAGCGGCTGTGGGGCATGGCGCCGCACATCATCTGGCCGCTGCGCTTCGTGCTGCCCCAGACCCAGTCGCCGCGCCCGGCCTGGATGGTGCGGCTCGGGCTGTTCCTCTACGATCATCTCGGCGGGCGCAAGAAGCTGCCGGGCACCGACACGATCGACCTTGCCCGCACGCCGTTCGGGCGGGGCCTGAAGACCGCCAAGGGCAAGGCCTTCGTTTATTCGGACTGCTGGGTGGAAGACAGCCGGCTGGTGGTGCTCAACGCGATTGACGCGGCGGAAAAGGGGGCGGACATCCGCACCCGCACCGCGCTGCGCGGGGCGCGCCGCGAGGGGCGCGAATGGACTGCGACGATCGCGGACGCAGCGGGCGAGCGGACGGTGCGGGCCAGGGCGCTGGTCAACGCGGCGGGCCCCTGGGTGGCGGACGTACTGGGCCGCGTCCCCGACGTGGTCGCCGATCGCGGGCTGCGGCTGGTGAAGGGCAGCCACCTCGTCGTGCCCAGGCTCTACCCCGGCGACCATGCCTTCATGCTGCAGAACCCCGATCGCCGGATCGTGTTCACGGTGCCCTATGAAGGGGAATTCACGCTGATCGGCACCACGGACGAGGTGTGGGAAGGCGCGCCGGGCAAGGCGCAGATCAGCGCGGAGGAGACGCGCTACCTGCTCGATACCGCGGCGCGCTATTTCGCCGATCCGCCGGCCGAGAAGGACGTGGTTTGGAGCTATGCCGGCATCCGCCCGCTCTATGACGACAAGGCCGGAAACGCTTCGGCAGTGACGCGCGACTATGTGCTCGACCTCGACGGCGACGACGACCGCGCGCCGATGCTGAGCATCTTCGGCGGCAAGATCACGACGTATCGCAAGCTCGCCGAACACGCGATGGCCGAGCTGGCACGCTTCTTTCCGCAGGCGCCAGGCGCCTGGACGGCGGGCGCGGTGCTGCCGGGCGGCGACGTTCCCGGCGGCGACTTTGATCGCTTCGTGGCCAACCTGCAGCATGCGCGGCCGGGCATGCCCGCCAAGCTGCTGCGGCGGCTCGCCCGCGCCTATGGCACGCGGGTCCATGCGGTGCTCGGCGATGCGATGACTCCGTTCGACCTGGGCACCGATCTCGGCGGCGGGCTGACGCTGCGCGAAGTCGATTATCTGCGCGCCCGGGAATGGGCGGAGACTGCCGAGGACATTCTCTATCGGCGCAGCAAGC
Source organism: Sphingomonas sp. (assembly GCA_030824725.1). Classification (GTDB taxonomy): domain Bacteria; phylum Pseudomonadota; class Alphaproteobacteria; order Sphingomonadales; family Sphingomonadaceae; genus Sphingomonas. Next base: position 9,774 of record JAPJRE010000096.1, on the reverse strand, counting down.
TGGGGCTGCACGTCCCGCCCGGGACGGCGGAGCGGCTCGCCGAGTATCTCGCGGGCGAGCCCCGCCGGATGGCGCGATCGGCCTGATGGCCGAGGACCTGCCCGATCTCGTCGCGGGGCGTCACGCGCGCATCCTCGAACTCGCCCGCCGCACCGGCAGCGTGAGCGTCGAGGCGCTGGCGACGGCGCTGGAAGTGACCCCGCAGACGATCCGCCGCGACCTAAACCAGCTCGCCAAGCAGGCGATGCTCTCGCGCGTGCATGGCGGGGCGGTGGTGACCTCGGGCGTCGACAATCTCGATCGCGAGGCGCGGCGGCAGGTGGCGGCGGGCGCGAAGGCCGCCATCGGCGCCGCGGCGGCGGCGCTGGTGCCGGACGGCGCCAGCCTGTTCATCAACATCGGCACCACGACGGAGGCGATCGCCCGCGCGCTCGTCCATCATCGCCATCTGCTGGTGGTGACCAACAATCTCAACGTCGCCGACATATTGGGCGGTGTACCGACCATCGAAGTGGTGGTCGTCGGCGGGCGGGTGCGGCCCAGCGATCGCGCGGTGGTGGGAGCGCTGGCGATGGAGTTCCTGCGCGGCTTCAAGCTCGATTACGCGCTGATCGGCACCTCTGCGATCGACGCCGAGGGCACGCTGCTCGATTTCGACATGGACGAGGTGCGCGTGTCGCAGACGATCATCGAGCAGGCCCGCACCGTGATCCTGGCGACCGACCAGACCAAGTTCGGCCGCCCCGCGCCGGTGCGCATCGCCGAGGTCGGCGTCGTTGATCATTTGGTTACCGATCGGCTCGTACATCCCGCGATCGCGGATATCTGCAGACGCGAAAAGGTGCAGGTGGTCGAAACTAACGCTTGATTGGTCAGGCCATCTTGGTCAGATTGGCCTGACTAAATAAACGCCGCGAATAGCGGCGCATGGGAGGGTCGGCAAAGGTACATGCAGCGCAGTGCCCCTAACCGGTGGAGCGGCCATCTTCGTTGGTGGATCGTCGGGCTGATCTGCGCCGGCACCATCGCCAATTACCTGGCCCGCAATTCGCTGGGCGTGCTGGCCCCCGAACTCAAGACCGTCCTCGACATGACCACCGAGCAGTACAGCTATGTGGTCGGCGGCTTCCAGCTCGCCTATACGGTGATGCAGCCGATCGCCGGCATGATCGTCGATCGGATCGGGCTGCGCGCCGGCTTCGCGCTGTTCGGCGCGGCCTGGTCGGTCGCCAACATGCTGCATGCGCTCGCGGCGGGATGGCTGGGGCTGATGTTCTTCCGCGGGCTGCTCGGCATGTTCGAATCCGCGGCCATCCCGTCGGGCATCAAGGCGATCGCCGAATGGTTTCCGGCCCGCGAGCGATCGGTGGCGGTGGGCTGGTTCAACGCCGGTACGTCGCTCGGCGCGCTGCTGGCGCCGCCCGTCGTCGCCATCGTGATGATCTATACCGACTGGCGCATGGCCTTTGTGGTGACCGGGGCGGTGGGGCTGCTCTGGTCGGTCGCCTGGTGGATCTTCTATCGCAGCCCCGGCAGCCATCCGAAGATCACCGACAAGGAGCGCGCGCTGATCGCCGAGGGACGGCCCAAGCCGCTCGCCCGGCGTGCCTCGGCGCGCGAGATCCTGGGCACCGCGCGCTTCTGGATCATCGCGGTGCCGCGCTTCCTCGCCGAGCCGGCCTGGCAGACCTTCAGCTTCTGGATCCCGCTCTACCTCGCCACCGAGCGGGGCATGGACCTCAAGCAGATCGCGCTGTTCGCCTGGCTGCCCTTCCTTGCCGCCGATCTGGGCGGGGTGCTGGGCGGCTATCTCTCGCCGTTCCTGGTCAACCGCTTCCGCCTGCCCTTGATCGCCTCGCGCGTGGTCGGCGTCGCGCTGGCGGCGGTGCTGATGATCGCGCCGGGCTGCATCGGGCTGGTGTCGAGCCCCTATTCCGCGATCGCGCTGTTCTGCATCGGCGGCTTCGCGCACCAGATGATCTCGGTGCTGATCAACACGCTCTCCGCCGACGTGTTCACCGCCGAGGAAGTCGGCGCCGCCAACGGCTTTATCGGCCAGGCCGGCTGGATCGGCGGGCTGATGTTCTCGCTGCTGATCGGGCAGCTGGCCGATACCGTCGGCTATGCGCCGCTGTTCGGCATGCTTTCCGTCTTCGACATCGTCGGCGCGGTCGTGCTGATCGCCGGCCTGCGCCATCTTCGCCTTCCGGAGCCTGTGAAATGAGACGCGCCACGCTTTCCAATCCCCCGCGCTTCACGCTGGCCGGGGAAGGGCAGGGGCGGATAACGCTGGAGTCCGATACCGGCGCAGTCGCGCATCTGTTCGTGCTGGAGCAGGATCTGGTGCGGCTGCTGCTGCTCGCCACCGGCACCGTCACCAGCCCGCCGAGCTGGGCGATCGCGCCGGGGCAGGAAGACATTGCCGAGCCGGGCCGCGACCGGATGGACGTCTCCGGCTTCACCTGTCCGGAATATCGCCTGCACCACGATGCCGAGCAGTTGGTGCTGGAGACCGATCGCATCCGCCTCACGGTGCGGCTGCACGGGCTGCATTGCCGCTGGGAGCAGCGCGACGGCGATGGCTGGGGATTGATGGCGCAGGATCGGCCGACCCATGCCTATGATTTCGGCTGGTGGGACGGTAAGGCGCACCATTATGTCGCCCGCCGCCCGGGCGAGCGCTTCTACGGCCTGGGCGACCGCACCGGGGACGCCAACCGTGCTGGGCGCAGCTTCCGGCTGACCAATCTCGACCCGATGGGCTATGACGCGGAGACCAGCGACCCGCAGTACAAGTCGATCCCCTATGTGCTCGTCGCCGATGAGGCGGGGCGCTGCCACGGCGCCTTCTACGATACGGTGGCCGACGTCGCGTTCGATTTCGGGCGCGAGCTCGACAACTACCACGGCTTCTACCGGCACATGGTCGCAGAGCATGGCGATATCGACCTGTGGATGATCGCCGGGCCCGATCCGGTGGCGGTTACAAAGCGCTTCACCTGGCTGACCGGTCGCCCGGCACTGATGCCGCGCTGGTCGATCGGCTATTCGGGCTCGACCATGACCTATACCGACGCCCCCGACGCCGCGGCGCAGATGGGCGGGTTCCTGGAAAAGCTGGCCGAGCACGACCTTGGCTGCACGTCCTTCCATCTCTCCTCGGGTTACACCTCGATCGGCGACAAGCGCTATGTGTTCCACTGGAACCGCGACAAGTTCCCCGATCCCCGGGCGTTCGTGAAGAGCTATGCCGACGCCGGCGTCGAACTGGTCCCGAACATCAAGCCGGCGCTGCTGCGGAGCCACCCGCGCTATGACGAGGTCGCGGCCGCCGGCTATTTCGTACGCGACGCGGAGGGCCAGCCGGTCGAGGCGCAGTTCTGGGACGAGGTCGGCAGCTATATCGACTTCACCAATCCGGACGCCGCCGCCTGGTGGCGCGCCCAGGTAAAGTCGGCGCTGCTCGACCAGGGCATCCGCTCGACCTGGAACGACAACAACGAATATGAGGTGTGGGACGCGCGCGCGCAGTTCTCGGGCTTCGGTACGCCCGTCGCTGCGGCGGCGATGCGGCCGGTGCAGCCGCTGCTGATGATGCGCGCCTCGCGCCGCGCCCAGATCGAGGCGCGGCCGGACGAGCGGCCCTATGTGGTGACGCGCGCCGGCATGGCGGGCCTGCAGCGTTATGCCCAGACCTGGACCGGCGACAACCGCACCGAATGGAAGACGCTGCGCTACAATGCGCGGATGGCGCTGGGGCTCGCGCTCTCGGGCGTGTCGAACAGCGGTCACGACGTGGGCGGGTTCGCGGGGCCGGCGCCATCCCCCGAACTGCTCGTGCGCTGGGTGCAGGCGGGCGTGCTGATGCCGCGCTTCAGCATCCACAGCTGGAACGATGACCGCACGGTCAACGAGCCATGGATGTACCCCGAGGCGCTGCCCGCGATCCGCGCGCTCTTGCGGCTGCGCCAGCGGCTGGTGCCGTTCTTCTACGACCTGCTGCACCGCTATCACGCCGAGTATCGGCCGATGGTGCTGCCGACCTGGGCGGTGTTTCCCAACGATCCGCACTGCTGGGAGGAGTGCGACGAGCATCTGCTCGGCCCCGATCTGCTCGCCGCGCCGGTGGTGGAGCAAGGCGAAGTCGAGCGGCGGCTTTACCTGCCCGCGGGCGCCGCGTGGACACATGTGTGGACCGGCGAGACCTTCGCCGGCGGCAGCCACGCGACCGTCGCCGCGCCGCTGGACGGTCCGCCGCCGCTGTTCGCGCGGGCCGGCTCGGCGATGCTCGTCGACCTGGCCGAGGGCGGCTGGCGTCCGGCGCCGATGCGGCGGGCGCTGTGGATCTTCCCGCCGCGCGAGGGCGCCTTCACCTGCGACGCGATCGAGGATGAGGGGGACGGCAACGGCCCGCGCACGCGCTGGATCGTGGAAGGCCATGCCGACGCGGCCGAGGTGCGGGTTCGGCTCATGCTGGACGGCGCGCTCCGCGACGACGCGGAGGTCACGCTGATGATGCCTGTGGGCGACACTAGAAGGGTGAGGGCGGAAGGTCATGCGGCAGTGACTGTTGCAATGCAGCAACATGCCGGCGCAATTGATCAATAGAAAACGATTGCATGCTGTGTTTCTACCATATTTCCTGGCGCGACGAACGACCTATTGTCTGATCCTCTAAAAAAGAAGTGCGGGTGAAGCCCTGCCAGATAAGGGGAGTATTAATGAGAGGTTATCGAGCATCTGTTGCGCATCTTGCGCTGGTCGCAACAGGCGTGGCAGGCAATGCCCACGCGCAGACGACCGATACGGCGGCGCCCGCCGCCGTCGTCGCAGGGGCGGCCGTCGCCCAGTCCGCCGCCAAGGCGGCCCAGGATGACGGCGAGATCGTCGTCACGACCACCGCGCAGAAGCGCTTCGAAAACATCCAGAACGTTCCGCTCGCCGTGCAGGTGGTCACCCCCGCGCAGCTCGAAGCGCAGGGCGTTCGCAACTTCCAGGACCTCGGCAAGGTCGCTCCTTCGCTGACCATTCGTCCGGCCGAGCACCCGGTCAACGCCAATGTGTCGCTGCGCGGCGTTGGTACCTTCGCCTTCGGCATCGGTGTGGAATCGAGCGTCGCGGTTACCGTGGACGGCGCGGCGCTGGCGTTCCAGGCACGCGCCTTCACCGATCTGCCCGACGTGGCGATGATCGAAGTGCTGCGCGGCCCGCAGAGCACGCTCTACGGCAAGGCGGCCTCGGCCGGTCTGATCAAGATCATGACCACCCAGCCGACCAACGAGTTCCACATCAAGGCCAACACCACCGTCACCGACGACAACGAATATGGCGCCAACTTCAGCGTCACGGGCCCGATCAGCGAGACGCTGGGCTATGTCTTCTCGGCCAGCTATTCGAACTGGGACGGCAACGTCCGCAACCTGTTCAACGGCCAGAAAACCAACGGCCGCGAGACGCTGAACACGCGCGGCAAGCTGAAGTGGAAGGCGTCTCCCGACATCACCTTCACGCTGTCGGGCAATTACCTGAACGGCAACACCACGGTCGGGCGTCCGTTCATCCGTATCGGGTCGACCGCCTTGCTGCGCGGTACCGCGGGCCAGACCCCCGGCGTGGTGCTGCCCGGTGTGGCGATCGGCCCGGACAACCAGAATGTCAGCAACGATTACAACTCGCGCACCAAATATTGGGGTGCCGGCGGCCTGCTGCGCACCGACATCAACATCGGCAAGCTGCAGCTGCTGGGCCTGACCAGCTACGACCGGTTCCGCCTCGACGACTATCTCGACCATGACGACACGTCGTCGGCGACGATCAAGAACCTCCAGATCGGCGCGTTCAAGTCGAAGCTGTTCACGCAGGAAATCCGCCTGCTGTCGCCGGGCACCGATGCGTTCCGCTACGCGCTCGGCGTCTATTATGCCGATACGCGCTTCCAGCGCCCGTTCGCGCGCGGCCCGGTCTTCTCGCTCGCCGACTGGTACGCGACCTCCGGCTCGCGGCAGATCGCGGCCTTCGGTCAGATCGACTGGGAATTCGTCAAGAACCTCACCGCAACGGTGGGTGGCCGCGCGCAGAACGAGCGAGTGAAATATACCTTCCGCGACAATATCCCGAAGACCAACTATTCCGGCCATGCCAGCGACAACGCCACCACCTATCGCCTGGGCCTGAACTGGCAGGCTACGCGCGACATCATGCTCTTCGGCAGCTACGCTACCGGCTACAAGGGCCAGACCTACGATCTGACCACCGGCTTCAACCAGAACCGGGCCAATGCGGGGCCGATCAGGCCGGAGACGTCGAAGGACAAGGAGTTCGGTGTCCGCACCCAGTTCTTTGATCGGCACGTGACCTTCAACGTCACCTATTTCGATACCGACTATACCGATCTGCAGGCGCAGACGGTGGAGACGCTGCCGGACGGCACGTCCAATTTCCGCCTCACCAATGTCGGCGGTCTCAACACCAAGGGCCTCGAGTTCGAGAGCGCGGCGCGCATCACCCGCGATCTGACGGTCAGCGGTTCGGCGACCTATCTCGACGCGACCTATACCTCCTTCCCCAAGGCGCAGTGCTATCCGCGCCAGACTGTGGCGCTGGGCTGCATCGCCGGACCGCCCGCTTACCAGGTGCTGACCGGCACCCGTGCGGTGCAGTCCCCCGAATGGAAGACTTCCGCCAGCATCGAATATGCGCCGGCGATCACCGAGAAGCTGAATGGCCTGGTGCAGGGAAGCTGGCAGTATCAGTCCAGCGTCTATTATGCCGCGCGCGACCCGGAACAGTTCCAGCCCGCGTTCAGCATCTTCAATGCCAGCGTGGGCGTGCGCGACCATCGCCGCCGCTGGGAAGCGTCGCTGTTCGTCAGCAACCTGTTCGACAAGAAATACTATCCGTCGCTAGTGAACTCGGCGGGCAACTGGGGTAACCAGCTTGCCACGCAGGTGATCCTGCCGCGCGATTTCCGTCGCTATGCAGGGTTGCGCTTCGGCGTGAACTACTAAGCACGGCCGAGCGAAAAGACAGGAGAAGGGGCGGAGGCATGGCTTCCGCCCCTTTTTCATGCGCGGCAAGGCAAACGATTGTACATCTGTGGCGCAATGGCAACAGCCGTACCGCGAAGCGTCACGTCCGCTGCAATAATCGCCAGTGAAAGTTGGTTGCCCAAACCCTTGTCCTACAATTGTGAGGAATCAACGACTGGCGTGCCACGCTGCACACCGGCGCTTCGACGGGAGAGGGGGGTGAAGTTAACCTTAAAAAAGGGGCATGATTAATGAGGGGTTATCAGTTTCCGCTGTGTTCGTTCGCGCTCGCCGCATCGTTTCTGACGAACGCGTCCTACGCGCATGCGACGGAAGAGCGCCGCGATCCTGCGGCGGCGCCGGTCCAGACCGCAAAGCCGGTGAAGGATGACGGCGAGATCGTCGTCACCACGACCGCGCAGAAGCGGTTCGAGAACATCCAGAACGTACCGCTCGCCGTGCAGGTGGTCACCCCCGCCCAGCTCGAGGCGCAGGGCGTTCGCCACTTCCAGGATCTCGGCAAGGTCGCGCCCTCGCTGACCGTCCGCACCGCCGAAAACCCGGTCAACGCCAACGTCTCGTTGCGCGGCGTCGGCACCTTCGCCTTCGGCATCGGCGTCGAATCCTCGGTCGCAGTGACTGTCGACGGCGTGCCGCTCGCCTTCCAAGCGCGCGCCTTCACCGATCTGCCCGACGTGGCGATGATCGAAGTGCTCCGCGGCCCGCAGAGCACGCTGTACGGCAAGGCCGCCTCGGCCGGCCTGATCAAGATCATGACCACCCAGCCGACCAACGATTTCCACGTCAAGGCGAACCTGCTCGCCAGCGACGACGGCGAATATGGCGGCAACTTCAGCGTTACCGGCCCGATCAACGAGACGCTCGGCTATGTCTTCTCGGCCAGCTATTCAAACTGGGGCGGCAACGTCCGCAACGTGTTCGACGGCAAGGACGTCAATGGCCGCGAGACGCTGAGCACCCGCGGCAAGCTGAAGTGGAAGGCGTCGCCGGACGTCGTCTTCACCGCCTCGGCCAACTATATGAACGGCAACACCACGGTGGGCCGTCCGTTCATCCGCATGGCACCGGGGGCGCTGCTGCGCGGCCAGTCGGGCCTTACCGCCGACGTGATCCTGCCGGGCATTAAGATCGATCCGCTCAACCAGAAGGTCGCCAACAACGACCGCGCCGGCACTAAGTATTGGGGCTGGGGCACGATGCTCCGCACCGATATCAACATCGGCAAGATGCAGGTGCTGGGCCTCACCTCCTACGACAAGTTCCGCATGGACGATTATATCGACCATGACGACACCGTCGCGCCGGGACCGTTCGGCCGCAACATCCAGGTCGGTGCGTTCAAGTCGCGCCTGTTCACCCAGGAAATCCGCCTGCTCTCGCCGGGCACCGACGCGTTCCGCTACGCCCTCGGCGTCTATTACGCCAATGTCGGCTTCCAGCGCCCGTTCAAGCGCGGCCCGCAATTCTCCCTCGCCGACTGGTTCGCCACTTCGGGCTCGCGCCAGATCGCGGCGTTCGGCCAGATCGACTGGGAATTCGTCAAGAACCTCACCGCCACCGTCGGCGGCCGCGCGCAGAACGAGCGGGTGAAGTACACCTTCCTCGACAAGAATCTGCCGGTGTCCGCCAGCTGGGCCGGCCATGCCAGCGACAACGCCACCACCTATCGCCTCGGCCTGCAATATCAGGCGACCCGCGACGTGATGCTGTTCGGCAGCTATGCCACGGGATACAAGGGCCAGACCTATGATCTGACCACCGGCTTCGGACAGGCGCGGGCCGATGCAGGCCCGATCCGTCCGGAAACGTCGAAGGACAAGGAATTCGGTATCCGTACCCAGTTCTTCGGGCGGCGGATGACCTTCAACGTCACCTATTTCGACACCAACTACAAGGATCTGCAGGCGCAGTCGATCGAGACGATCAACGGCACCAGCAACTATCGCCTGACCAATGTCGGCGGGCTCAACACCAAGGGCCTGGAGTTCGAGAGCGCGGCGCGCATCACCCATGATCTGACGATCAGCGGTGCGGCGACCTATCTCGACGCGACCTATACCTCGTTCCCGGTGGCGCAATGCTATCCGCTGCAGGGTGCGGCGCAGGGCTGCGTCCAGGCGAAGCCGGCCTATCAGAACCTGACCGACACCCGCGCCATCCAGGCGCCGGAATGGAAGGGCAGCGCCAGCATCGAATATACGCCCGCGCTCACCGAGAAGCTGAACGGCGTGCTGCAGGGCAGCTGGCAGTACCAGTCGAGCATCTACTATGTCGCGCGCGATCCGGAGGCCTTCCAGCCGGCGTTCAGCATCTTCAACATCAGCGCTGGCGTGCGCGACCACAAGCGCCGCTGGGAAGCGACGCTGTTCGTCAACAACCTGTTCGACAAGCAATATTACCAGTCACTGGTGAACACCGCGTCGAACTTCAACACCAGCAGCGTGGCCAATGCGCCGAACACCATCGCCACCCAGGCGGTGCTGCCGCGCGATTTCCGCCGCTATGCGGGTATCCGCTTCGGTCTGAACTACTGATCCTTTCGACCAGCGAGTGATCGCCGGGGAGGGGCGGAAGCGATGCTTCCGCCCCTTTTTCGTTCGCGAGCACGTCACCGCGCAAACTCCGGAAACCGGCCAGACCAAAAACAATTCCGGCCAATTTCCCGGTCAAGCCAGCACTTATCCTATAATTCTCACAAAATCAGCGTCGGCGCGCACCCGTGCAG
>JAPJRE010000001.1 GCA_030824725.1 Sphingomonas sp. | reverse complement strand
CGGCTCGATCGTGCTCGGCGCGGTGGCCGGCGTGGTGTGCGTGTGGGCGGTGATTTCGCTCAAGCCGGCGCTCAAGTATGACGACTCGCTCGACGTGTTCGGCGTCCACTGCGTCGGCGGCATCATCGGCGCGCTCGGCACCGCGATCGTTGCGGACCCCGCGCTCGGCGGCCAGGGCGTGATCGACTACACCCAGTTCCCGGCAGTCGCCGCGTCCAGCTACAGCATCGCCACCCAGCTGCTGGTGCAGGCGAAGGCCGTCGGCATCACGCTCGTCTGGTCGGGCGCGGTCTCGGCGATCCTCTTTTACGGCCTGAAGCTCACCATGGGCATCCGCCCCTCGAAGGAAGTCGAAGTCGAAGGGCTCGACATCAACGAGCATGGCGAGCGCGCCTACAACTACTGACAAGTTCGGGCGCTGCGGGATCCTCTCCTGCCGCAGCGCCCCACCGAGGTTCCTCCTGCGGACAACTGGGCTGGTGGGCAACCACCGGCCCATTTTTTGTGCGTGGGGGAAGCGCCGCGCGTGAAGCAGGCGTACCCTCCCGTTCACCTGATGCTGGGAGGGAGTGTAAGGGTAGCGAGCGCCGGCGTTCCAGAAAGAACCTCCACGTCGCACCCTCCCCCATCCCCTCCCGCAAACGGGAGGAGGGATAAAGGCTCAGCGCGCCGCCAGCTGCTCCAGCGCCGGGCGGAGGCCGGACAGGTCGTAGCCCGCGCCTGCGCCCTTCGCGACCAGCGCGTCGGGCGCGCCGCCCTTGTAGGCGGTGGCGAGCGCCCAGAGGTTGCAGGAGCGGGTGCCGGAGCGGCAATAGGCCAGCACCGGCCCGTCCACCGAGCCCAGCGCCTCGGCCATCGCCTCGACCTGCGCCATCGAGAAGCCGCCCGGGGTCACCGGAATCTCGGTATAGCCGAGCCCTGCCGCCTCGGCGGCCTCGGCAATCTGCGCGCCGGTTGGCTGGCCGAATTCCTCGCCTTCGGGGCGGTTGTTGATGATGTGCACGAACCCGGCGGCGGCAAGCGCCGGCACGTCCTCCGGCCGGATCTGCGGGGCCACCGAGATGCTGTCGTCGATCTTGTTCGGCATGGCAGGTCCTCCTTCTGATTCCAGCGCGAGGCTGTAGCGCGGGGCGTCCTCCCAAGAAAGCCGATCAGAACTGGCGAAGGACGTTCAGAAAGTCCTGCCCATAGGCATCGAGCTTGCGCGCGCCGACGCCCGAGAGCTGCCCCATCTCCGCCAGCGACGACGGCCGCACCATCGCCATGTCGCGCAGCACCGAATCATGGAAGATCACATAGGGCGGAAGGCCCGTCTCCTGCGCGATCTCGCGGCGCTTGGCCCGCAGCGCCTCGAACAGCGGATTGCCGACCGGATTGGGCACCGAACCCTTCGCCCCGCGGCGCCGCCGCTCGCGCTTGGGCGGCAGGACCAGCTCCAGCTTCGCCTCGCCCTTCAGGATCGCCCGCGCCTCGGGGCCGAACTCCAGCCCGCCATGCTCGTTGGTGCGCAGCGCATCGCGCAGCAGCAGCGCGCGCGACACCGGCTTGAGCATCGCCACCTCGTCCCCATCGACGATGCCGAACACCGACAGCTTCTCGTGCCCGTTCATCAGGCTGCGCTCGGTCGAGACGCCGGTGAGGATGCCCTCGATATAGCCGATGCCGTACAGCATGCCGGTGCGGAATACCGCCGAGAGGAATTTCTGCGCGGTCACGCTGACGTCGATCGCGGCGGGCGGATTCAGGCAATTGTCGCAATTGCCGCAGGTCTCGGGCGCGTCTTCGCCGAAATGCTTGAGCAGGATCCGGCGGCGGCACCCCGCCGTCTCGACCAGCGCGCCGAGTGCCGTCAGCCGCGTGCGCTCGCCCGCTTGGCGCGAGGGCTCGACCTCGCCGATCCGCTGGCGGGCGCGAGCGAAATCGTCGGCACCCCAGAAGAGATGCGCGACCGAGGGATCGCCGTCGCGGCCGGCGCGGCCGGTTTCCTGGTAATAGGCCTCGATCGACTTGGGCAGCCCGGCATGGGCGACGAAACGGACGTCGGGCTTGTCGATGCCCATGCCGAACGCGACGGTGGCGACCACCACCATGTCCTCGCTGGCGACGAACTGCGCCTGGTTGCGGCGGCGCACCTCGGGATCGAGCCCGGCATGATAGGGGAGCACCGGCCGCCCGGTCTCGGCCGCCAGCTTCTCGGCGAGCTGCTCCACGCCCTTGCGGGTCTGGGCATAGACGATGCCGGGACCGGGATTCTCCGAAACCACGTCGATGATCTGCCGCGTCGTGTTCTCGCGCGGGGCGATATGGTAGCGGATGTTCGGCCGGTCGAAGCCGGCGACGATCAGCCCTTCTTCGGGAATCCCCAGCTGTTCGAGGATGTCGGCGCGGGTATGCGCGTCGGCGGTCGCGGTCAGCGCGAGGCGCGGCACCTCCGGGAAGCGATCGAGCAACGGGCGGAGCAGCCGGTAATCGGGGCGGAAATCATGCCCCCATTCGGAAACGCAATGCGCCTCGTCGATCGCGAACAGGCTGAGCGGGGCCTGGGTCAGCAGGTTGCGGAAGCCCTCGCCGGAGGCACGCTCCGGCGCGATGTAGAGCAGGTCGAGCTGGCCGGCGCGGAAACGCTCGATCGTCTCGGCGCGATTGTCGTCGACCGAGGTAAGGGTGGCGGCACGGATGCCCACCGCCTCGGCAGCGCGCAGCTGGTCGTGCATCAGCGCGATCAGCGGGCTGACGACGACGCAGGTCCCCTCCAGCATCACCGAGGGCAGCTGATAGGTCAGCGACTTGCCCGCGCCGGTGGGCATCACCGCGAGCGTGCGCTGCCCCGCCATGACGCGGTCGACCACCGCGCCCTGCACGCCGCGAAAGGCGTCATAGCCGAAAACCCGGCGGAGATGTTCAATGGGATCGGGACGCATGGCTGCCATCAGACTGCCCGGCACATGCTTGCACTGTCGAGCAAATGTTAACTTGTGGCTCGGTAGTAGACCGAATGTGCTGGGGGGCGCAAATGCAGGAAGACATCGCATGCCGCTTGATCCCTCGGATGAACCCGCCCGCCTCGCCGAGCTCAAGGGCTATGGCGTGCTCGATACGCCCAACGAGGCCGAATTCGATACGATCGTGCGCGAAGCCGCCGCCGCGCTGGGCGTTCCGATCGCGCTGATTTCGCTGATCGACGAGAACCGGCAATGGTTCAAGGCGCGCGTCGGGCTGGAGCCGCAGGAGACGCCGCGCTCGATCTCCTTCTGCACCCACGCGATCCGCGGTCCGGACGTGTTCGTGGTCAACGACGCCAAGGCCGATCCGCGCTTCTCGGAGAACCCGCTGGTCACCGGCGACCCCAATATCCGCTTTTATGCCGGCGCGCCCTTGCGTACCGCCAGCGGCAAGCGGATCGGCACGCTCTGCGTGATCGACAGAACCGCGCGCGCACAGCTCACCGAGCGGGATACCGCGCGCCTCACGCTCCTCGCCGAGAAGACGATGCAGGCGCTCGAACGCCGCCGCCAGCGCCTGAATGCCGCCGACGCGGCCTGAAGCGAAACGAAGACCCACAGTTTTCGTGGCGGCAGCCCTTGCCGCTGCCCCCCATGATCCGGCAAAGCAGCCGGGATGACCGTCAGCGTGGACATGGGCGTCGACGGCACGGGCAGCCCCGTGCCGGTCGATCTGGAGGAGTTGCTTGCAACCCGATTGCTCGTCCAGGGCAATTCGGGCTCCGGCAAGTCGCACCTGCTCCGCCGCCTGCTCGAACAGTCCGCGGGCCACGTCCAGCAGGTGGTGATCGATCCCGAAGGCGATTTCGTCACCCTCTCGGATCGCTACGGCCATCTCGCGATCGAGGCGGTCGACCATAGCGAGCGCGACGTCGCCCGCTTCGCCGCGCGTATTCGCGAGCATCGCGCTTCGGTGGTGCTCAGCCTCGAAGGCCTGGAGGCGGAAGGGCAGATGCGCTGTGCCGCGACCTTCCTCAACGGCCTGTTCGATGCGCCGCGCGATCATTGGTATCCGGCGCTCGTCGTCGTCGACGAGGCGCAGCTGTTCGCGCCCGCCGGCGGCGGCGAAGTCGCGGAGGAAGTCCGCCGCGCCTCGCTGTCGGCGATGACCAACCTGATGTGCCGCGGCCGCAAGCGTGGGCTCGCCGGCGTGATCGCGACGCAGCGGCTGGCCAAGCTCGCCAAGAACGTGGCGGCGGAAGCCTCCAACTTCCTGATGGGCCGCACCTTCCTCGACATCGACATGCAGCGCGCCGCCGACCTGCTCGGCATGGAGCGCCGCCAGGCCGAAGCGATCCGCGACTTGGCCCGCGGGCATTTCCTGGGCCTCGGCCCGGCGATCACCCGGCGGCCGGTCGCGATCCGCATCGGCGCGGTGGAAACGAGCGCGCGCAGCTCGTCGCCGAAGCTGACCCCGCTGCCCCAGGCGCCGACCGAGGACATCAAGGACCTGCTGCTCGCTCCCGCCGAGCCCGAATGGGTGCCGCCGGCCCCACCGCCCGCGCATGCCTATTCCCAGCCGGAAACGGTGCTCGAGCAGCTTGCCCGTTCGGCGCCATCGCCGATGGAGATCGAACCCGATCGCGATCCCGAGGAAGTCGCCGGGCTCGTCGCCGACGTGCTGCGCGCGATCGTCGAGGACGAACAGTCGACGCTGCGCTCGCCCGCGGTGCTCTACCAGGATTTCCAGGTGCGCTGCCGGATGGTGGGGCTGAACCGGCCACCGCTGGATCTGTCGGGATTCGTCCGCCGGTTATCGGCGGCGCGCGCGGGCATTCACGGCGATCCCGACGATGACTGGGCGCAGGCGCTGGAAGCGGCACGCGCGCTGCCCGACGACATGCTCGGGCCGTTCCTGCTCGTCGCCAAGGCGGCGCGCGAGGGACTGCCGTGCCCGAGCGATACCGATATCGCGACCAGCTACGGCACCAGCTCGCTCGGCCGCGTGCGGCGGCTGATGCAGTATATCGAGAGCAAGGGGCTGTTCGTCACCCGCGTCGACCTGTCGGGCAAGCGCTCGATCACCATTCCCCGGCTCGGCTGGACGACCCAGGCCTCGGACGGCTGAGCCTTAGCGCCGGAAATCCTGGCGCCGGTGCAGCCGCGCGTTGAGCGCGAACATGCACAGCGCCCAGATCGCGCCGAAGCACCAGCCGGCCAGCACGTCCGACGGCCAGTGGACGCCGAGGAAGACGCGACTGCAGCCGATCAGCAGCACCAGCAGCACCGCAAAGCTCAGGATATAGGCCCGGGCCCAGCGGCTCGCCTGGGTCTGCGCGACCATGATGCCGAGGGTAAGATAGACGGCCGCCGAGATCATCGCATGGCCGCTGGGGAAGCTGGCGCTCGACACCTCCGCAAGATGCGGCACCACATCGGGGCGAGGGCGCTGCAGGAACAGCTTGAGCAGCGCGTTGATCATCGATGCGCCGATCAGCGATCCGCCGAGCAGCAGCGCCTCGGCGCGCTTGCCGAACGCGAACAGGAAGATCAGCGTCGCCGCACCCGCCAGCCACAGCACCGTATAGCCGGCTAGTGCGCTGATATCGATCGCCGACTGGAGCAACCACGGTGGGCCGATCGGCGTCGCGAGGTCGCCGGGCGTGCGGAAGGCCAGCAGCAGCGCGGGATCGAAGGCGAACCCGCTGGCGAAGCGCAGGCAGAGGAATGCGGCAAGTCCCGCCAGCGACAGGCCCAGCAGGGCGAGCGCCGGCCAGAGCCATTGGCGGTTGGAATATTGAAGCGGGTTGGAATCGGTCATGCTGCTCGCTGAAAAGAAAAGGCCGCCGACAACGCCTTGGTCGTCGGCGGCCCTGGATGCGGCAGCTTAGCCCTTCGGCCCGCGACCTTCCAGCATGCCGGGCGCGATGAAGCCGATCGGCTGGATCGACGAGGCCTGCTGCTTCAGCCTGCCCTGCATCGCCTCATACTCGTTCTCCATCTCCGGCGTAACCGTCGCCCGCGAGTCCTTCAGCGCTGCCTCGAAATGTGCCATCGTCACTTCGCGGGTCGCCAGCGACTGGCGCAGCGCGACCAAGCCGGCGCGGCGGACCACGTCTTCCAGATCGGCGCCGGTATAGCGCTGGGTCTGCTCGGCGATCGAGCCCAGGTCGACGTCCGATGCCAACGGCATCTTCTCGGTCTGGATGCGCAGGATCCGCTCGCGCCCGGCCTTGTCGGGGACGCCGACATAGACCAGCTCGTCGAAGCGGCCGGGGCGAAGCAGGGCAGGGTCGATCAGGTTTGGCCGGTTGGTCGCGCCGATCACCACCACCGACTGGAGCTCCTCCAGCCCGTCCATCTCGGCGAGGATGGTGTTGACCACCCGCTCGGTCACCTGCGGCTCGCCCATCGAACCGCCCCGGGCCGGCACCAGCGAGTCGAACTCGTCGATGAAGATCACGCAGGGTGCCACCTGGCGGGCGCGGGCGAACAGCCGGGCGATCTGCTGCTCGCTCTCGCCATACCATTTGGAGAGCAGGTCGCTCGACTTGGTGGCGATGAAGTTCGCCTCCGCCTCGCGCGCCACCGCCTTGGCGAGCAGCGTCTTGCCGGTGCCCGGCGGGCCATAGAGCAGGAAGCCCTTGGCCGGCCGGATGCCCAGGCGCCGAAACGCGTCCGGATCCTTGAGCGGCAGTTCGACGCCTTCCTTGAGCCGCATCTGCGCGTCGTCGAGCCCGCCGACATCTTCCCAGCGGACCGTCGGCGCCTGCACCATCACTTCGCGCATCGCCGAAGGCTGGACGCGCTTGAGCGCCTCCAGGAAATCGTCGCGGGTGACCGACAGCGTGTCGAGCACCTCGGGCGGAATCGTGCCTTCCTCGAGATTGAGGCGCGGCATGATCCGGCGGACGGCTTCGATCGCCGCCTCGCGGGTGAGCGCGGCGAGATCGGCGCCGACAAAGCCATAGGTCGTTCGCGCCAGCTCGGGCAGGTCGACATCCTCGCCCAGCGGCATGCCGCGGGTGTGGATGCCCAGGATTTCGCGGCGGCCGCGATCGTCCGGGACGCCGACGACGATCTCGCGATCGAACCGGCCCGGACGGCGCAACGCCTCGTCGATCGCCTCGGGGCGATTGGTGGCGGCGATGACGACAATGTTGGCGCGGGCCTCCAGCCCGTCCATCAGCGTGAGCAACTGGGCGACGAGGCGCTTCTCGGCCTCGCCGGTCACCTGGCCGCGCTTCGGCGCGATCGAATCGATCTCGTCGATGAACACGATCGAGGGCGCGTTCTTCGCCGCTTCCTCGAACACCTGGCGCAGCCGCTGCTCGGATTCGCCATAGGCCGAGCCCATGATCTCCGGCCCGTTGATCAGATGGAAGCTGGCGTCGCTCTCATTGGCGACCGCACGGGCGAGGCGCGTCTTGCCGGTGCCGGGCGGGCCATGGAGCAGCACGCCCTTGGGCGGATCAACGCCCAGGCGCTGGAACAGCTCGGGGTAGCGCAGCGGCAGCTCGACCATCTCGCGCAGCTGGTCGATCGTGCCGGCCATGCCGCCGATATCGTCATAGGTCACGTCCGCGCGGCGGCTTTCTGAGGCCTCCTCATATTCGGTGCGGAGCTCGACCTCGGTATTCTCGTCGATATGCACCACGCCGCGGGGCACGGTGGAGAGCACCGTCAGGCGAATCTCCTGCAGCGCATAGGCGGGCGCCCGCACGAACTGCTGGACGTTGGGCGGCACGTCGGCGCGCTGGTGCCCCACGGTGGCGATCGTGTCGCCGGAGGTGAGCGGCCGCGTGAAGAAAGTGCGCTTCAGCGCCTCGCCGGTGCCGCGCAGGCGCAGATTCGCCTGGGCCGGGCCGAACACCACGCGCGTCGCCGGCTTCGAATCGGCGCGGCGCACCTCGACGAAGTCGCCCGAGCCGACGCCGGCATTGGCACGCTGGAGCCCGTCGATGCGGAGCAGCTCCAGCCCTTCGTCTTCGGAATAGGGGAGGACGGCGCGCGCCGGGGTGCTGCGCTTGCCGACGATCTCGATCACATCACCCTCGGTGATGCCGAGCGCGGCCATCAGGCTGCGCGGAATATGGGCCAGTCCGCGGCCGCTGTCCTCGGGCCGCGCATTGGCGACCTGCAGGCGGCGGGTGCGGGATTCGTCATCGGCCATTCTGGGTTCCTTCGTGGCGGTAGGCCCGAAAGCTAAGAACGGCGGAGGCAAAAAAAAGGGCCGCCTCAAAAAGGGCGGCCTTGGAAAGTTTTAGGAGAGGATGCCTGAAAGGCACCCCCTATGTGCGGTGCGGCACGTTTTTGTGCAAGTGCGAAAATTACACCGCGTAGATGCATGGCTTGCAATCGCGATTGTCCGGAGCGATATTCCCTCCAGCGGGAAGAGGTTGTGCGGACGGGTATCGTTCGCACAAACCCATTGCTGCACCGCACCAAAGAAGAGAGACGGATCGATGCGACGCCTTCCGCCGCTCACCGCGATCGAAGCCTTTGTCCAGGTCGCTCGCCTGGGCTCGATCAAGGCCGCCGCCGAGGAACTGGCGCTGTCCTCGCCCGCGCTCAGCCGGCGGGTGCAGGCGCTCGAGCGCTTTATCGGCAAGCCCTTGTTCGAGCGGCGGCACCAGTCGCTGCGGCTCAACGACGACGGCGACCGGCTGCTCAGCCTGATCGCGCCGGCGCTCGACACCATGACCGACGCGATCGAGACGATGACCAGCGGCAGCGAATTGCTGCGGCTCCGGCTCGGCGTGCTGCCGCTCTATGCGACGCAGCAGCTGCTGCCGCGCCTCCCCGAGCTCAAGAAGCGGCACCCGGAGCTGCATCTCGACGTCGATACCGGCAGCCACGGCATGGCGCGGCTGGGCGACGGGCTCGACGCGGCGATCGTCATCGCCCGCGACATCGACCCCGGCTATTATTCGCGCCGGCTCGATCGCAACCGAGTCCACGTGATCGGCGCGCGCAGCCTGGTCGAAGGGCCCAATCCGGTGCGCGACCCGATGGACCTGTCGCGGCTCACCGCGCTGGTTCACCGCGAAATGCCCGAGACCTTCACCGCCTGGCGGATGGCGGCGGGCTATCCCGATCTCGAACCGGCGGCGATCGACCTGTTCGATTCGGGCAATCTGATGCTGGAAGCCGCCGCGCAGGGGCTCGGCGTCGCCTTCATGCTCGAATCGCACTACCAGTCCGCCCGCGACGAGCGGCTGGTGCAACTGTTCGACCTGACCGTGGAGAGCCATTACAGCTACTGGTTCGTCTGCCGCCCCCGCGCGCTGACGCTGCGGCCGGTGCAGATCTTCCACGACTGGCTGATCTCGGCGATGGGCGCGGATCTGCTGGACATGCCCCAGGAGTGACCCTGCCTCTTTGGGCAAAGTCAATGGAATGGCGCGGCGGGATCGCCTACATGGGGGCCATGTCGCCGCTCAACGCCGTCCTGATCTTCCTCGCCACCGTGCTCGGCATGGAACTGTTCGCCTATGCCGCGCATCGCTGGATCATGCACGGGCCCGGCTGGTTCCTCCACGAGAGCCACCACCGTCCGCGCACCGGCAATTGGGAGCTCAACGACCTCTATGCGGCGATCTTCGCGGTGCCGTCGTTCGTGCTGCTGCTCGGCGGCGTGCAGCTCGGCTGGTGGCCGGGCTTCACCTGGATCGGGGCGGGGATCGCGGCGTACGGCGCGATCTATTTCGGCTTCCACGACCTGATCGTGCACAAGCGGATCCGCCACCGCTACATCCCGCGCTCCAGCTACATGAAGCGGATCGTCCAGGCGCACCGGCTCCACCACGCCGTGCGCACCCGCAAGGGCACGGTGAGCTTCGGCTTCCTCTACGCCCCCAAGCCCGAGGTGCTGAAGGCGCAGCTGCGCGAGAGCGGTGCGGTGGTGCAGCGGATCACCATCCCCGATTGAGGGCCTTCACCGGATTGACGGAGCCGGACCGCGGACCCACATCCTGGGTCTATGGAACAGCTGAATCTCTCCGAGTCCGAATGGCGCAAGCGCCTCACCCCCGAGCAGTTCCACGTGTTGCGCCAGGCGGGCACCGAACGTGCGTTTTCCGGGCACTATAACGACAACAAGGCCGACGGCATCTATCGCTGCGCCGGTTGCCAGCTCGAACTGTTCGACAGCATCGACAAATATGATTCCGGCTCGGGCTGGCCCAGCTTCATCCAGCCGGTGGCGCCCGACCATGTGACCGAGCATGCCGATACCAGCCATGGCATGCGCCGGATCGAGGCGCGTTGCGCGCGGTGCGACGGCCATCTCGGCCATGTCTTCCCCGATGGGCCGCCGCCGACGGGCCTGCGCTATTGCATGAACTCGGTCAGCCTCGATTTCCGGCCGCGCGCTGCTGGGGCTTCCGCCGCCTGATCCTTGTGGGAAGCCCCTCAAGCCTGTAATCGACCACGCCGTACATGGCCGTGAAATCGAAAACCGCAGCTGCGCCCTGGTGGCGCCGGGGCTCCTTCTGGAAGAAGTTCTTCCTCTGGTCGCTGATCAGCGGCGTGGCGTTGGCGCTGATCGCCTTCATCGCGCTGGTGATTGCGGTCTATTCGGCGCGGGCGACCTTGCCCAGCTTCGACCAGATGAAGTCCTCGCCCAATGGCCAGATGATCCGCGTCCACGCGGTCGACGGCACGGTGCTGGTCTCGCTCGGGCCGAGCTATGGCGAGTGGATCCAGTACGACCAGATCCCGCAGGCGATGAAGGACGCGATCATCGCGACCGAGGATCGCCGCTTCGAATCGCACTGGGGCGTCGATCCGATCGGCGTGGCGCGCATCTTCTGGGTGGCCAAGCGACTGCATGACGAAGGCCGGCGCCTGCAGGGCGGCTCCACCATCACCCAGCAGGTGGCGCGCACGATCTTCCTGTCCAACAAGTACAGCGTCACCCGCAAGATCCGCGAGGCGATCCTGGCGCTGGCGCTCGAGCGCAAGTTCAGCAAGCAGGAGATTCTCGAGCTCTACCTGAACAAGGTCTATTTCGGCGGCGGCGCCTATGGCATCGACGCGGCGAGCCGCAAGTTCTTCGGCCATCCCGCGACCAACCTGTCGCTGGGCGAGGCGGCGATCGTCGCCGGCCTGGTGAAGGCGCCGTCGCATTATTCACCCACCGCCGACGCCGAGGCCGCGGTCGATCGCGCGACGGTGGTGCTCAAGCTGATGGCCGATGCCGGCAAGATCAGCGAGGCCCAGGCCAACAGCACCGATCCGCACGCCGTGCAGCTGGCGCCCGAGCCCAAGCAGAACAGCGTCCGCTACTTCACCGACTGGGCGCTGCCCCAGCTGGAGACGCTGATCGACGAGACCGAGGCGCCGCTCGACGTGTGGACGACGCTCGACCTCAACATGCAGCGCAGCGCCGACGAGGCGATCCGCGCCAATGCGCCGGACGGGGCACAGGGTGCGCTCGTCTCGATCGAACGGGACGGCGCGGTACGGGCGATGGTGGGCGGCAAGGATTATGTGTCCTCGATCTACAATCGCGCGACCCAGGCGCAGCGCCAGCCGGGTTCGTCGTTCAAGCTGTTCGTCTATCTCTCGGCGCTCGAAGCCGGGCACAAGCCCGACGATGTGGTGGTCGACGAGCCGGTGACGATCGACGGCTGGACCCCGCGCAACGATTCGCGCCGCAACAGCGGTCCGATCACGATCCGCACCGCTTTCGCCTATTCGGTCAACACGATCGCAGCGAAGCTGGGCCAGGAAGTGGGCTTCACCACCGTGGCGGACATGGCCAGGCGCTTCGGCATCACCACGCCGATCAACACCCAGCCCGCGATGGTGCTCGGCACCTCGAACGTCCGCCTGATCGACATGACCCGCGCTTTCGCCTCCGTGGGCAACAATGGCGTGGCGGTGACGCCCTATGGCATCACCCGCGTGACCGCCAACAACCGCGTGATCTACCAGCACGAGGTGGACACGAGTCATGTGCTGGTCGCCAACTATGTCGCGGCGCAGATGATCGACCTGATGCAAACCGCGGTGGCGACCGGCACCGGTCGCGCCGCGCAGATCGGCCGCCCGGTGGCGGGCAAGACCGGCACAACCAGCTCGAATAAGGACGGCTGGTTCATCGGCTTCTCCAGCGGCCTCACCACCGGCGTGTGGATGGGCCGCGACGATGCCAAGGTGGTGCCGGGCCTGCAGGGTGGACGCGCCCCGGCGCGTGCCTTCCATGACTTCATGATCCAGGCAGTGGCCAACCGGCCGGTCGAGCAGTTCGAGACGGAGCTGACCCCGCCGGACAACATGCTCGAGCCCGACGAGGACGCATATGGCGCGCCCGACAATGGCATGATGGTCGATCCGGACGGCAATCCGATCGCCCAACCCCCGCAGGTGCCAACCGAGCCGCAGGACAGCGAGGGCATGGACGGCACCGAGCCGGTCCAGCAGGGGGGACGCCCGGCGCCCGTCCAGCAGCAGGGCGAGCGGCTCGACCGCGACTGGATCAACCGGATGACCGGTCGCCCACCGGCGCAGCAACAGCAACCCCGCCAACCGCAGCGCCAGCCCGCGCCGCAGGATCGCCAGCGGCCCAACGACGAATATTGAGGGGCGGGGCACTGCTCTAATCTCCCCGCCCGCAGGCGGGAGGGGGACTGGCAGGCGGGACGCTATTCCCGCCCGATCCAGTGCAGGCCGGCACCATGTTTGCGCAGCCAGTGCCGATGCGGCGTAGGGTCGGCGCCGTAGAGCTGCTCGACCAACGCGTGGAAATCGGGGCCGTGGTTCATATGGACGCGATGCGCGACTTCATGCGCCACCGTCGCCCGGCGCACTTCGCTCGGCGCCAGGATCAGCCGCCAGCTGTAGCGGATCACCCCCGTCGACGCGCAGCTTCCCCAGCGGCTTCGCGCATCGCTGATCGCCACCTTGGTGACCCGCACCCCGGCGAGCGCGGCATAGTGCGCGGTCTCGTCGCTCAACACCCGCAGCGCCTCGGCGCGAAGCCAGCGGTCGACGCGGCGGCCGAGACCTTCCTCGGTCCCGCCGCACAGTAGTTGTTCGCCTTCGCGCCGCACGCCGCGTACTCCAGCAACCGGCCACACGATCGTCAGTTCGCCGTCACCGAACGGCACGCACGCGCCCGGCACGAACGGCCGCCCCCCCGGCAACCGCTCGCGCTGCGCGTCGATCCAGACCTGCTGCTCGCCCACCCATTGCATTGCCTTGGCGAGCGAGGCGCGCGGCGGGATGGTCAGCCGCACCTTGCCGTCGCGGGGATCGATCGCGAGCCGCATCCGCCGCGCGCGGGGATGGCGGATCACTTCGAGCCCCTCGATCAAAGGCGGCGGTCCGTCATGTGGTGTTCGAGATCCCCTGCATCGTCCTCGGAGATGGTCCAGCCCCGGGTCGATTCCCCCGCCTGGTGCACGGCCTCGCGGTCGCCCGAGACGAGATAGTGCCAGTCGGGGAGCTTCTCGCCATTGGCGCGCAGGCGATAGGCGCAGGTGGTGGGCAGCCACTCGATGTCGCGGACGTTGCGCGTCGTCAGCCGCACGCATTCGGGCACATAGGCGCGGCGGTGCTTGTAATCCTTGCACAGCCCCATGCGGCGATCGAGCAGCTTGCAGGCGACGTTGGTCGCGAACAGCTCGCCGGTCTCCTCGTCCTCGAGCTTGTGCAGGCAGCATTTGCCGCAGCCGTCGCACAGGGCTTCCCACTGCGCGCGGTCCAGGGCCTCCAAAGGCAGATCTTCCCAGAATCTGATGGTCAACGCACCCAATGCTCAAGCTCGGCGACGATCGCCTTGGGATCCTTTTCCAGCGGCAGGCTGGTGATCGGCTTGCCGTCCGGCCCCATCAGATAGGCCACCTCCGTGTGACCCATCAGATAGCCCGATGGCGTAGGCTGCTTCATATAGGCGACGGCATAGGTCTTTGCCACCTGCGCGATCGCTTGCGGCTTGCCGGTGAGGCCCACCAGCCTATGATGGAAATTGCCGACATATTGCTTGAGCTGCGCCGGCGTGTCGCGCTCGGGATCGACCGTGATGAACAGCGGCACGATTTTCTGCGCGGTGCGCGGCGCCTGCTTGTCCAGCGTGCGTAGCGCCGCGCCGATCTTGGTCAGGTCGGTCGGGCACACGTCCGGGCAATAGGTGTAGCCGAAATAGACGATGCGGTATTTGCCCGCGAAGGCGGCATCGGTGACCGTCTTGCCGTTCTGATCGATCAGCGTGAACGGCCCGCCGATCCGCGCACCTGCCAGCGGCGGCTCGCTGGCGCCGCCCGCCCCGCAGCCCGAAAGCGCCAGCATTGCGAAAGGTATCAGCGTGCGAAACATCCAGTTCATGGTAACCACCACCAGTCTTTGCTAGGAGGGTCGCCGCATCCGTCGCCAGTATCGAAGGTACCGATCCAGCAATGACGTTCCGTCTCGCCTCTGCCGCCGCCGCGGCGCTTCTCCTCCTGCCGCTTCCGGCGCTCGCCCAGGGCATGGGCCAGCCGCGCGAGAGCATCCAGTTCCTCGACGCGATCCGTAAGCAGGACGGGAACAAGGTCAACGAGTTCCTGAGGGACAAGGCCGTCTCGATGGTGAATGTGAAGGATCCGTATGGCAGCGGCGAGGCGGCGCTGCACATCGTCGTCAAGCGGCAGGACCCGACCTACCTCACCGTGCTGATCAACCAGCCTGGCATCAACGTGAACATCCAGGATCGCGACGGCAACACGCCGCTGATCTTCGCCGCCGGACTCGGCTGGACGCCGGGCGTCGACGCGCTGCTCGCCAAGAAGGCGAATGTCAACCTGGCGAACAATGGCGGCGTCACCCCGCTGATCCGCGCGGTGCTCGCGCACGACGCCGAAGTGGTGAAGAAGCTGCTGGAAGCCGGTGCCGATCCCGATCGCGCCGATTTCGGCGGCGGCCTTTCGGCGCGCGAATATGCCAAGCGCGAAACGCGCTACCCCTCGATCGGCAAGCTGCTCGCCGACGCCCCCAAGGTCGGCCGCGCCGCCGCTGCGGCAGGCCCCAAGCTCTAACCCGCGCTCAGAACCCGTCGGCGACGTCGGGATCGAGAATCCCCAACAGCCTTCGTCCCGCGCGGCGGGCGAAGGCGAGCGTGGCCTTGCGGCGGGCGGCCGCCGCCAGCGGCACCGTCGCCGCCTCGCGCGCCACCGCCGCATCATAGCGATCGGCGACGATCAGCCCTGTGCGCTCGGGCAGGAAATGCGGCTGGTCGAGCGGGCGCAGGTCGAACCCCTGCGGCACCGCCCAGAAGAAGCGATCGCAATGGTCGAGATATTCCGGCCATTTCGCATCGCCGAGCAGGTCGGCGCGCGACACCTTGATCTCGACGATCACGATGTTGCCGCGTGCATCCAGCGCCATCAGGTCGACCCGCCGACCGCCCTCCAGCGGCACTTCGCCGATCGCCACGCAATCGTGGCGCAGCAGCATCCGGCACACGCCGCGCACGACGTCGGCAGCGACCAGCGCTTCGGCTTCGGGGGTCAGGGCAGGGGGCAGGGGCGTGAGCGCGTTCATTGCCGGAACATAGAACATTCCACGAACACAGAAAAGCCGCCGAATCGCTTCGGCGGCTTTTCAAGCGCGAGCGGGAGACTCCCGATCAGCGATAGAAGATGTGGTTCCCCACGGTCGCGACCGAGGCGCGGCCCTGTGCGCCGTTGACGTAGCGCGCATGGAAATAGAGCGCGTCGCCGGCCGGGCTTTCCCACAGATTCTTGCGGGCGACCTGTGCCACGGCGAGCGCACGGCGCCACTGGGCGTTGGCCGGGGGGGTCGGCAGCTTGCCCTTGCGGACGAACGAGAACTGGCCCTTCTGGGTCACCACCGAGCAGACCGAACCGGGAAAGCGGCCCGAGGTGCTGCGGTTGAGGATCACGTCGGCGACCGCGAGCTGGCCCGACAGCGGCTCGCTGCGGGCTTCGAAATAGACGCCGGTGGCGAGGCAGCGGAGCTCGCGATCCTCTTCGAGCGCGGCGATGTCTTCCTGCGCGGCGACCGCGTCGGATAGGGTGGCATATTCGGGAGCATCGTCCTCGGCATCGGCCCCCTGCTGCTCGACCGCGGCCTGGGGCGCGGGAACCTGCTGGGAAGCAAGGACGTTGGAAACCTGTGCCGGTGCGGGCTGCACCGTCGCCTGAGTCTTCGCTTCCTGCTGCGGGAGCGGGCTCAGGTTGAGCGTGGCTGCATTCGCAAGTGCGCCAGCGCAAAAAGTCACAGCTGCGAAAGTCGCAGCCCGTGGCAGAAACTTCATTTCAAATCTGTATTGTGCGGTTGGCGTGCGATCGGTCGCTGCTCCGGAGGAGACTGGACCGTCGGACTTACCCCCCGACTGCGTAACCGATCGACTTCACACCCCGAACGGCACAACGCGAATGAACGTGGTGAACCCTTTCGCGGGCGAGGGCGGGACTGTCAACAAAGGTTCATCGTTTCAGCGGCGAACCGTTCGCCGCCTGCGATATCCAGTTCAACGACCCATAGATCGCCGTCGCGCTCCCGCCGCCGTCGCCAATAGGCGCTCGCCTCCGCCTCGTCCGCCAGCGCCTTGGGGCCGGAGGGGAGCAGGGCACGTTCGCCATGGGGCCCGATCCCCCCTTCAACGAAGCGCGGGTTGGCGCCGCGCTCGAGGAGAAGCAGCAGGATCGCACCCGAAGTCGCGTCGCCCCTGGCCAGCACCATCGCCGATCCGCCGGCGGCATCGGCCCGCCGCACGAGCGCGCTCACCAGCATCGCGCTGGTCAGGCGCGGGGTCATGCGGTGCGGTAGCCGGGCAGGGTGGCGAGCGCGATCCGCGAGCGCATGAAGGTGCCTGTGCCCCGCGCGGCTTCCTCGCCCTGCGCGTCGATCAGCCGCGCCTCGGCGACGAACACCCGGCGCTGGCCGCTCACCCAGCGGCCCTCGGCGATCACCGGCCCTTCAGGCAGCGGCCTGGTCAGCAGCAGGTTGAAGGCGGTGGTGAGCAGGAAGCGATCGGTGACCAGGCTGTTCGCCGCATAGAAGGCGGCATCGTCGAGCATCTTGAAGTAGCTGGTGCCGTGCGTCGCCCCGGCGGCGTGGAAATAGCGCGAGTCCACGTCGAAGCGGATCCGCGCGATTCCCGCCTCGGGAATCTCGAGCACCGAGGGGAAGAGCTGGTTGATCGGGGCGGCGGCGTAGAGCGATTCGAGCGCCCGGTAATGCGCCTGGGCCCCGGTCGGCGCCGATTCAGGCGGCGTCACGCGCCTCGACTCCGGTGAGCAGCACGTAAAGCGCGTCCTTCGAACCCGCGCCGCGCAGCTTCTCGGCAAAGGGCCGCTCGCGCAGCCGCCGCGATACCGAGGCGAGCGCCTTCAGATGCTCGGCGCCGGCATTGGTCGGCGAGAGCAGCATGAACACCAGGTCCACCGGCAGCTCGTCGACCGCGCCGAAATCGAGCGGCTGCTCCAGCCGGGCGAATAGGCCGCACACGCGCGGCAAGTCGTCGAGCCGGGCATGCGGGATCGCAATGCCGCCGCCGAAGCCGGTCGAGCCCAGCCGCTCGCGCTCGGCCAGCCGCTCGGCCACCAGCTTGGCGTCGACCCCGTAGGTCGCCGCCGCACTGGCACCAAGCTGCTGGAACAGCGCCTTCTTGTTACCCGCCGTCACGCCGGCGAGCACCGCCTCCGGCACGAGCAAATCGCTCAGATCAGTCATGAATCGTTCCAAAGAAGCGGTGCTGCCCGTCGGGCAGGCCGGCCTTACGCCGGTGCGCGGTTGGGCTCAACCCAGCCAATCGTTCCGTCGCCACGGCGATAGACCATATTATAGGCGCCCGTGCCGCTGTTGCGGAACAGCAATGCGTTGGTATTGCGCAAGTCGAGCATCATCACCGCGTCCGAAACCGTGGCGTCCGGCACGTCGACGCGGGTTTCCGCGATCACCAGCGGTGCATCGGCGACTTCTTCCTCGGCAGCCGGTTCCTGGAACAGGGTATAGCCGGCATTGTCGAAACCATTGTCATAGGCGCCGCCCTCGGCCAGCGCGATCACTTCGGTCGGACGTCGATCCTTGAGGCGTCGGACATAGCGTCGCAGCTGCTTGTCGATCCGGTCCGCCGCGCCGTCGAATGCGCCATGCGCTTCCATGCCGCTGTTGGTCGCCTTGAGCACCAGGCCTTGCGTCACGTGCATCACGATGTCGCAGGTGAAGCCGTTGTCGTGCGGGCCCTTGCCGAAGGTGATCTGCGAGGAGATGGCTCGGGAGAAATATTTGTCGGCGATACCCTGGACCCGATCCGTCACCTGCGTCTTGAGCGCTGCGCCCGTATCGACCTGATGCCCCGAGATCCGGATATCCATAATGTACCTCCACTTCGCAATTAGGGACGAGCGACCTAGGGCTGCGCCGGAACCGGGTCGATTGTGGGAACACCCCATAGCGGCTCGTCCAGGGACTTCAGAAACGCTGCGTGCCGTTCAAGTTCCACCGCACTCGCGGTGAACCGCCGCGCTGGCCGGATATGTACCCTGCTCGGCGTCTCCACGACGGTCTCGGGCATCACCGGGACTTCTTCCGCCAGGCCCAGCGTGATCTGGCGGCCGCCGGTCAGCTCGACATAGACCTGGGCCAGCAGCTGCGCGTCGAGCAGCGCGCCGTGCAGGGTACGCGCGCTGAGATCGATGCCGTAGCGGCTGCACAGCGCGTCGAGCGTGTGCTTGGCACCGGGATGCCGGGTGCGCGCGAGCACCAGCGTGTCGACCATGCGACTGAGGTCGATGATGGGACGGCTGCAGCGGCCGAGCTCGCCGTTGAGGAAGCTGAAGTCGAACCCGGCATTGTGCGCCACCATCGGCGAGTCGCCGATAAACGCCAGCAGATCCTCGACGACATCCTCGAACACCGGCTTGTCGGAAAGAAATCGCTCGGACAGGCCGTGGACGTTGAACGCCTCCACCGGCATGGCGCGCTGCGGATTGATATAGGCGTGGAAGTGGTTGCCGGTGGCAACCCGGTTCACCAGCTCGACACAGCCGATTTCGACGAGGCGGTCGCCGCCTGAGAAGCTGAGTCCCGTCGTTTCGGTGTCAAACACGATTTCCCGCATGGAGCGCTTATCCACCCGCAGGCGGCGCGAGGCAAGCGATGACGTTCCGTACGCAATCTTCCGTAACCTGCAGGCCTTCGCCCGTGGGGATGACGAAATCGGCGCGGGCGCGCTTCTCCGCGTCCGGCATTTGCCGCGCGAGGATGGCGTCGAAGCGTTCCGCGGTCATGCCGGGACGGACGAGGACACGTTCGCGCTGAATCGCCGGGGAGGCGGAGACGACGGCGATCTTGTCGACATGTCGCCAGCCGCCGGCCTCGAACAGCAATGGTACGTCAAGAACGACCAGCGGCGCATCGGCGTGCGCGGCCAGGAACGACTCGCGCGCCTCGGCGACGGCGGGGTGCAGGATCGCCTCGAGTCGGGCGAAGGCGGTGGGGTCGGCCATCACCGCCTCCCGCAGCAGCGTGCGATTCACGCCGAGCTCGGTGGTCGTATCGGGAAACTCGGCTTCGATCGCCGCGACCGCCGCGCCGCTCGGGCCCTGGAGCTGGTGGACGGTCGCATCGGCGTCGAACACCGGCACGCCGTCGGCGGCGAACATCGCCGCGACGGTCGACTTGCCCATGCCGATCGAGCCGGTGAGCCCGAGCACGATCGGCCGCCTGCTCATGCGGTGAGCAGCGTGCGCAGTTCCTCGTCGCGGTCGCGCGGGGGTTCGGCGCCGAAGAAGAGCTCGAAGGCGAGCGCGGCCTGGCCGACCAGCATCTCGAGGCCGTCCACGGTATCGAGCTCGCGATCGCGCGCCTGGGCGAGCAGCGGCGTCTCGAGCGGGGCATAGACGATATCGTAGACCACCGCATGTTCGGGCAGCGGATCGAGATCCAGGTCGAGCGGCGGCTGGCCGTCCATGCCGAGCGGGCTGGCATTCACCAGCAGATCGGCCGCGGGCAGGGGCGCGCCGATCGGCAGCGCATCGCCCCTCACCCCGAAGCTGGAAAGCAGGGCGGCTGCCTTGAGCACGTTGCGGTTGAGGATCGTAACCCGGCCGATACCCACACGAGACAAGGCGAACAGCACCGCGCGGGCCCCACCGCCGGCGCCGACCACGACCGCATGGCGGCCTTCCAGCTCCAGCCCGGCAATCGGCGAGAAGAAGCCGCCGGCGTCGGTGTTGGTGCCGATCAGCGCGCCGTCCTCCCCACGAATCACCGTGTTCATCGCGCCGATCGTGCTGCGCACGCCGCCGGGATCGCCGACCAGGTCCATCACCGCCAGCTTGTGCGGAATCGTGACGTTGCAGCCGCGCCAGTCGGCGTCGTCCCTGGCGCGGGCGAAATAGCCGGCGAGGTCGTCGCCCAGCACATGGGTGCGGCGATAATCACCCTCGATCCCCAGCGCATCGAGCCAGAACTTGTGGATGAGCGGCGATTTGGAATGGGCGATCGGATCGCCGATCACCTCGGCATAGCGAGTCACTTGGGCATCACTCCCCGGGTGCGCAGATAATCGAGAATCGGCAGCAGCGGCATGCCGAGGATGGTGAAATGGCTGCCCTCGGTGCGACTGAACAGCTGCACGCCGGGGCCCTCGATTCGGAAGCAGCCGACGCATCCGGCGATCGCCGGCCATTCCAGATCGAGATAGGATTCGATGAACGCCTCGCTCAGCGGGCGGACGTGGAGCCGCGCGCGATCGACATGCCGCCACACCGGGCGGCCGCCCTCGGCGATCACCGCCGCGCTGTAGATGTCGTGGGTCTTGCCCGACATGCGCTGGAGATGATCGCGCGCCTGCTCCCGGCTCTCCGGCTTGTCGAGCAGGCTGCCATCGTCGAGCGCGACCAGCGAGTCGCCGCCCAGCACCAGCGCCTGTGGAGCCATGCGCGACACCTTGAGCGCCTTCAGCTCGGCGAGCGCATCGGCGAGATCGCGCGGGCTCGTGCCCTCGGCGAGCAACGATTGCTTCGCGCTGGCCTCATCGACCAGCGCCGGCAGCGCCTCGTGCGCCACGCCTGCGGCATCGAGCATCGCCCGGCGCGAGGCGCTCTGGGAGGCAAGGACGAGAGTCGGCATTATCGGCGGTCCATTTCACGGTCGTTGCACAACTGGATGATCGCGGCCGCGGTCTCCTCGATCGAGCGACGGGTGACGTCGATCACCGGCCAGCCGTTGTCGGCGAACATCCGGCGGGCAAAGGCGATCTCGCGCTGCACCGCTTCCTGGTCGACATAGTCGGTCTCGGGCGCCTGGTTGAGCGAGAGCAGCCGGTTGCGGCGGATCTGCACCAGCCGGTCGGCGCTGGTGGTGAGCCCGACGATCAGCGGCCGCTGGAGCTGGAACAGCTTGGACGGGGGCGGGGACTCGACCACGATCGGTATGTTCGAGACCTTGTAACCGCGATTGGCGAGATAGATCGAGGTCGGCGTCTTCGACGAACGCGACACGCCGGCGAGCAGGATGTCGCTTTCTTCCCAATCCTCCCAGCCGATTCCGTCGTCATGCGCGATGGTGAACTGGATCGCGTCGACGCGGGCAAAATAGGCGGCATCGAGCATGTGCTGGCGGCCCGGCCGCGCCTTGGCTTCCTGGCCGAGCAGATTGGACAGCGCATGGCTCACCTGGTCGAGCGGCGCGATCGCCGGGAGCCCCAGCGCGCGGCAGCGCGTCTCGAGCATGCGGCGGATGTCGCGATTGACCAATGTGTAGATCACCAGCCCGGGGTTCTGCGCGATCTCCTGCAGGATGCGTTCCAGATGCACCTCGCTGCGCACCATCGGCCAGAAATGGCGCAGCGGCTCGACATCGTCGAACTGCGCCAGCGCCGCCTTGGCGATGTTTTCCAGGGTCTCGCCGGTGGAGTCCGAGAGCAGGTGCAGGTGCAACCGCATCAGGCTGGGGACCGATCTGTGCATAACATGGCGAACAAGCGGTAGCGTAACCGCGGCATCCGGCCAACCCGCCCGATTCCGGGATTCAGCTGGTGATTCGTCCACAGCCGCATCCCCAGCTTGTGCTTTCCATGCACAGCCTGTGAGTCTTGTGGACAGATTTTCCGAATCCGTGCGATTCCGCATGGCGGCAGGAGTCAAATTGTTGGCAACTGACTCACATCGCCATAAGCCCCGGCTTTCACCGGCCAACAGACTCCAACATCCTGAGAATCGAATCTTCTAGTAGTGGGATCCCGGCTCTGACTCTTCGCGCATCCAAGCCGCTGCTCGCGACCCTTCGAGGGACTCGCCAGCCCGTTCCGCCCGTCTGGCTCATGCGCCAGGCCGGCCGATACCTGCCCGAATATCGTGCGCTCCGTGCCGAGAAGGGGGGATTCCTCGCGCTCGCGATGGATTCCGACGCGGCGGCCGAAATCACGCTGCAGCCGATCCGCCGCTTCGGCATGGACGGCGCGATCCTCTTTTCCGACATCCTCGTGGTGCCGATGGCGCTCGGCCAGAAGCTGTGGTTCGAGACCGGCGAAGGCCCGAGACTCGCCCCGACGGTGACCGCCCGGGACGTCCTCGACGGCTTCGATGCCGATTCCAGCGTCCTGGAGCCCATCTACGGCACGATTCGCCGGGTGAAGGCGGCACTGGACCCCTCGACCACCTTCCTGGGCTTTGCGGGCTCTCCCTGGACCGTGGCGACGTACATGATCGCCGGGCAGGGCAGCCGCGAACAGGCCGAGGCACGGCGCCTTGCCTATCGCGACGAGGGCCTGATGCAGGCGCTGGTCGATCGCATCGCCGACCAGACCATCGCCTATCTGCGCGCCCAGGCCGAGGCGGGCGTGGAGGCGGTGCAGCTGTTCGACAGCTGGGCCGGCAGCCTCAGCCCCGCCCAGTTCGAACGCTGGGTGATCGCCCCTAATGCGCGGATCGTGGCCGCCGTTCGGGATCTGGTGCCCGTGATTGGATTCCCGAAAGGGGCAGGGGGCAAGCTCGCCGCCTATGCCCGCGAAACGGGTGTCGATGCGATCGGACTCGACGAGACGGTCGACCCTGCATGGGCGAACGCGGTGCTGCCGGACGGGCTGCCGGTGCAGGGCAATCTCGATCCGCTGGCGCTGATCACCGGCGGCGCGGTGCTGGACAGCGCCGTCTACCGGATACTCGCGGCGTTTCCGGAGCGACCGCATGTATTCAACCTGGGCCATGGCATCCTGCCCGACACGCCGATCGCGCATGTCGAGCAGCTGCTGGCCCGCGTGCGGAGGACGGCAGCATGATCGGCTGGCTGGGCAGTGCCTATCTCTGGGTGAAGGCGTTCCACGTCATCTTCGTGATATTCTGGATGGCGGGACTGTTCCTGTTTCCGCGCTACCTGATCCACCACCAGGACGCGCTCGGCACGCCCGAGGCGGCGGCCTGGGCGAAGCGCGAGGCGCTGCTCAAGCGGATGATCCTGACGCCTTCGCTGCTGATCGTCTGGGTGCTGGGGCTGGCGCTCTCCGCCAATATCGGGCTGTTCGACGGCCAGGCGGGAATCGGCTGGCTCCACGCCAAGCTGCTGCTCGTCGTGCTGCTCAGCGGCTATCATGGCTGGGCGGTGGGCTATGGGAAGAAGCTAGCCCGGGGTGAAGCGCCGATCGCCACGCGGACGCTGCGATTCCTCAACGAGGTACCGGCGCTGGCGCTGGTGCTCATCGTCATTCTCGCCGAGGTTAAACCCTTCTGAGAATCACTGCGATTCGGTGAGGTAAATCTGCGCCGAATCGCAGTTGACTTGGGGGAAGCCGCTACCTAATTTTGTAAGCGTGTACCGAACCCCGGTGCATCCTTCCTCCAAGCATCGACTCCTGCGCGTACACATCGCCGATCGACGCTCTCCCCTAGAATTTCCGGACCTTCCATGCATCTCAAGGACCTCAAGAAAACCGCCCCCGCCGAGTTGGTCACCATGGCCGAGGCACTGGGCGTCGAGAGCGCGTCGACGCTGCGCAAGCAGGACCTGCTCTTCGCCATCCTCAAGGCCCAGGCCGAACAGGGCGACCAGATCATGGGCGAAGGCACGATTGAAGTGCTGCCCGACGGCTTCGGCTTCCTGCGCTCGCCCGAGGCGAACTACCTCGCCGGCCCCGACGACATCTATGTGAGCCCCAATCAGGTTCGGAAGTTCGGCCTACGCACCGGCGACACGGTCGAAGGCGAGATCCGTGGCCCCAAGGACGGCGAACGCTATTTCGCGCTCACCAAGCTGGTGAAGGTCAATTTCGACGATCCGGATGCGGTGCGCCACCGCGTCAACTTCGACAATCTGACCCCGCTCTATCCCGAGCAGAAGCTGCGCCTCGACACGCTCGACCCGACGGTCAAGGACAAGTCGGCCCGCGTGATCGACATCGTCGCACCGCAGGGCAAGGGCCAGCGCGCGCTGATCGTCGCGCCGCCGCGCGTCGGTAAGACGGTGCTGCTGCAGAACATCGCCAAGGCGATCACCGACAACCATCCCGAAGTCTTCCTCATCGTGCTGCTCATCGACGAGCGTCCGGAAGAAGTCACCGACATGCAGCGTTCGGTGAAGGGCGAAGTGATCAGCTCGACCTTCGACGAGCCGGCCACGCGCCACGTGCAGGTCGCCGAAATGGTGATCGAAAAGGCCAAGCGCCTGGTCGAGCACAAGAAGGACGTGGTGATCCTGCTCGACTCGATCACCCGCCTCGGTCGCGCCTACAACACCGTGGTGCCGAGCTCGGGCAAGGTGCTGACCGGCGGTGTCGACGCCAACGCACTGCAGCGTCCGAAGCGCTTCTTCGGTGCTGCCCGCAACATCGAGGAAGGCGGTTCGCTTTCGATCATCGCCACCGCGCTGATCGATACCGGCAGCCGCATGGACGAAGTGATCTTCGAAGAGTTCAAGGGCACCGGCAACTCGGAAATCGTCCTCGACCGCAAGGTGGCGGACAAGCGCATCTTCCCGGCGCTCGACGTCGGCAAGTCGGGCACCCGCAAGGAAGAGCTGCTGGTCGAGAAGGCCAAGCTCACCAAGATGTGGGTGCTGCGCCGCATCCTGATGCAGATGGGCACGATCGACGCGATGGAATTCCTGCTCGACAAGATGAAGGACTCGAAGACCAACGAGGACTTCTTCGACAGCATGAATCAGTAACGCACGGGTTTCCGTCCGCTATTTCGGAGGGGCCGGGCCGTGCTGCCCGGCCTTTTTGCGTTAGGGGCAATGGAACGTCTCGGCTCGGGCATGCGTAGGCGTTGCGTACGCCGATCAGGGCGCTAGGGTTTTTGGCATGATCGATCTTCTTCTCAGCGCCGCCGCGGGCGGTATCGGCTCTCCGCTCGATATCTGGCAGCATATCGTCGCCGATTTCTCCAACCTCGGCGATCCGGCGGCACTCGCCGCCTTTGGCTCGGTGCTCATGATCGACCTGGTGCTGGCGGGCGACAATGCCATTGTCGTCGGCGCGCTGGCGGCGGGGCTGCCGGCGGACCAGCGCAAGAAGGTGATCCTGATCGGCATCGGCGCGGCGCTGGTGCTGCGCATCGCTTTCGCGCTGATCGTCAGCTGGCTCATGGGCATCGTCGGGCTGATCTTCGCGGGCGGCCTGCTGCTGCTCTGGGTCAGCTGGAAGTTCTGGCGCGAGATTCGCCATGGCGGCGAGAGCGCCGGATCGGAGGAGATTGAGGGCGACGAGCATTCGGGCGTGCGTTCGGCGCGCAGCTTTGCCGGGGCTGCCTGGGCGGTTGCGGTCGCGGACGTCTCGATGAGCCTCGACAACGTGCTGGCGGTCGCCGGCGCCGCGCGCGAGCATCCGGGCATTCTGGTCGTCGGTCTGCTGCTGTCGGTTGCGCTGATGGGGCTGGCGGCGAATTTGATCGCCAAGCTGATCGATCGTCACCGCTGGATCGCCTATTTCGGCCTGGCGGTGATCGTCTTCGTCGCGTGCAAGATGATCTACGAAGGCTGGGTGGGCACGCCTGGCACCGCGGGCATCACCAGCTTATTCTGATGCCCAAGACCCCTCCCTGCGCGGCAGGGAGGGGTGGGCAAGGCCTCAGCCCAGGTTGGCGGCGAAGAACTCCGCAGTGCGCTTGTCGGCGAGCTGCGCGGCCTCTTCCGACCGGCGCTTGCCGAGCTCGGCGGCGAAGCCATGATCCTCGCCCGGATAGTCGAACAGCGTGACCTTGGGGTGATCGTCCAAACCCTCGTGCATCTTCGCCTGTACCTCAGGCGAAACGAAATGGTCGGCGACCGGGATATGCAGCATCAGTGGCTTGGCGATGGCGTGCTTCTCGTCGAGCAGCCCGTCGATCCCCACCGCATAATAGCCGACGCTCGCATCGATGTCGGTTCGTGCCGCGGTCATATAGGCGAGGCGGCCGCCAAGGCAGAAGCCCACCGCGCCGACCTTGCCGCCGCCGAGCTCAGCACGCGCGACCTGGATGGTCGATTCGATGTCGGCGATGCCCTTGTCCTGGTCGAACTTGCCGAACAGGTCGAGCGCCTGCTGGAATTGCTCCGGCACATCGGCGTCGAGCTCGATACCGGGCTCAAGGCGCCAGAACAGATCCGGTGCGATCGCCAGATAGCCCGCTTGCGCGAAGTCCTCGCACTTCTGGCGGATGCCGGCGTTGACGCCGAAGATTTCCTGAATCACGATGATCGCGGCGCGCGGAGTTCTCTCGGGACGCGCGACATAGGCGGAGAAGCTGCCGGTTTCGTCCAGGGCGTCGATCGTCAGAGTGCTCATAGCAGATAGTCTCCGGTTAGGCGCCGCTCATGATCGAGCAGCCAGGATTTGGTGACCGGCCCTTGCCCGGCCGAATAGGCGCCGAGACCGCCGCCCTGGTTCAACACGCGGTGGCAGGGCACGACGAGCGGAAACGGATTGCGGGCGCATAGCTGACCGATCGCACGGGCGCTTGAACCCAGCGCGCGTGAAAGTTCGCCATAGCTGATGGTCTGTCCGAACGGCACAGCGATCAGCCCCTCCCGCAGGCATGCGCCCCGCGCGGAACATGCCGGGGCCAGGGCTATTTCGAAATCGCGACGTTCGCCGGCGAACCATTGTTCGAGCTGCTCTGCCGCCGTGCGGACGGCGGGCACACTGCCATGGCAGGTCGGTCCCTCCGCGCCAATGGCGATGCGCTCCAGATACCCCTCCTTGCCTTCGATCCGGATCGGGCCGATGGGCGTTGCGATCAGGGCATGGTCGCGCGCATACATGGCCATGGCCTAGCAGGCGGCCGGGGATGCGCTCAAGCGCGGAAGGGTTCACATGAAGATCAACGTCGAAGTCGAGTGCACGCCGGAAGAAGCGCGCCGCGCCATGGGACTGCCCGACCTTACCCCGGTGCATGATCGCTATGTGCAACTGATGGTGAAGGCGATCGAGAATCACGGCACGCCCGAAGGCTTCGAGCAGATGATGCGCAGCTGGGCGCCGATGGGCGAGGCGGGGATGAACTTCTGGCGCGGCATGTTCGACGCTGCGACCAAGAAGCCGGGGAGCTGACCACGGCCCGCATGGACACGATTTTCGCGGTTTCGAGTGGCGCGCCGCCCGCGGCGATCGCGGTGCTGCGCATCAGCGGTGCCCGGGCCTTCGCTGCGGTGCAGCAGCTCGCGGGCAACGTCCCCGCACCGCGGCATGCTGTGCTGCGCACCTTGCGTAATGCGGCCGGCGAGCCGCTCGACCAGGCATTGGTGCTATGCTTCCCGGGGCCGCGATCGGCAACCGGCGAGGATCTTGCCGAGCTGCACCTGCATGGTGGCCGCGCCGTGGTGCGCGCGGTGGAGGCGGCGCTCGAAGAACTTCCCGAACTTCGCGCAGCCGAGGCAGGGGAGTTCACGCGGCGGGCGCTGCTCCACGGCCGGCTGGACCTGAGCGAGGCGGAGGGGCTGGGCGATCTGCTGATGGCCGAGACCGAGGCGCAGCGCCGCGCCGCGATCCGCAGCGCGGGCGGGGCGGTGCGG
The DNA here is from genome assembly GCA_030824725.1 of Sphingomonas sp. Classification (GTDB taxonomy): domain Bacteria; phylum Pseudomonadota; class Alphaproteobacteria; order Sphingomonadales; family Sphingomonadaceae; genus Sphingomonas. Next base: position 13,088 of record JAPJRE010000001.1, on the reverse strand, counting down.
CGCCACGCCGAGGACTGGACGACCCGGCTGCTCGGGCTCGCCGCGCGCATCGAAGCCGAGCTCGATCATGGCGACGAGGACGATGTCGCCGGCGCCGACCCGCTGCCGGCGCTGCGCTCGGGCGCGGCGGCGCTGGGTGCCGACATCGCGGCGGTGGCCGCGCGGCCGCCGGTGGAGCGGCTGCGGGACGGGTTACGCGTCGCGCTGGGCGGCCCGCCCAATGCCGGCAAGTCGACCCTGTTCAACGCGCTGGCCGAGCGCGACGCCGCGATCGTGTCGCCCATCGCCGGCACGACGCGCGACCGCATCGAAATACCCGTGGTCCGCGAAGGCATCGCCTGGCTGCTGATCGACACCGCCGGGCTCGCAGAGGAAACCAACGATCCGATCGAAGCCATCGGTGTGGCACGCGCCCGCGATGCGCTGGCCGAAGCCGATCTGTTGCTGTGGCTGGGCGACGATCCGCCACCGCCGCACGCCTGCGCCTTGTGGGTCCATGCCCGCGCCGATGCCGAGGGCCGCGTGCCCGCGCAGTCCGACCAGCTGGTCGTGTCGGTGCGCGAGGGCAGAGGCCTCGACACGCTCTGGCGACGCATGGCGGACGCCGCGTCCGAGCTGCTGCCACCGCCCGATCTCGTCGCGCTCAATGCTCGCCAACGCAGCTGGTGCAACGCGGCTGCCGATGCGCTGGCGCGAGCGTCGCTGCTCGACGACCCGCTGCTGTTCGCCGAGGAGCTCCGCGCCGCCCGCCGTGCGCTCGATGCGATTACCGGACGCGCTGGTGTCGAGGATGTACTCGATGCGCTGTTCGGAAAGTTCTGCATCGGTAAATAATGTGTTCCACGTGGAACACGGATGGAGCGTTCCGCCGCACCCCTCTGGACAAGCGCGCGCCGAAGGCGTTTAGCGGTGCCATGCAATTCGACGTGATCGTGATCGGCGGCGGCCATGCCGGTACCGAGGCAGCGGCTGCGGCCGCGCGCCGCGGTGCCCGGACCGCGCTGCTCAGCTTCGATCTGGAAAAGCTCGGCGCGATGTCGTGCAATCCGGCGATCGGCGGCCTCGGCAAGGGCCATCTCGTCCGCGAGATCGACGCGCTCGACGGGCTGATGGCACGCGCGGCAGACGCCGCCGGCATCCATTACCGCATGCTCAACCGCTCCAAGGGCACCGCAGTGCAAGGGCCGCGCGTGCAGGCGGATCGCACGCGCTACGCCGCCGCGATCCAGGCAATGTTGCGTGCACAGGACCATCTGACGCTCGTCGAGGGTGAGGCGGAGGCACTGGTGCTGGAAGGCGGAAGGATCGCCGGCGTCCAGCTTCGCGACGGCACCAGTCTCACCGCCCCCGCCGTCGTGCTCGCCACCGGCACCTTTCTCGGCGGCCGGCTGTTCCGCGGGGAGGAGCGGTTCGAAGGCGGCCGGGTAGGGGAGGCATCCGCGCTCCGCCTCGCTCCGCAGCTACGCGAGTTGGCGCTGCCGATGGGCCGGCTCAAGACCGGCACGCCGCCGCGGCTAGACGGCCGCACGATCGATTGGGCGCGCACCGAAGAGCAGGCCTCCGATGCCGAGCCCTGGACGATGTCGCCGATGAACGCGACGCGCCCGCTGCCGCAGCTCCACTGCGCCGTCACCCGCACCACCCAGGCGACGCATGACGCGATCCGCAGCGGGCTCGATCGCTCGCCGCTGTTCACCGGTGCGATCGAGGCGCAGGGCCCGCGCTATTGCCCGTCGATCGAGGACAAGGTGCATCGCTTCGGCGATCGCGACGGGCACCAGGTGTTCCTCGAGCCCGAGGCGCTTGATCATCACTGGATCTACCCCAACGGGCTTTCCACATCGCTGCCGGTCGACGTGCAGGCGGCAATGATCGCCTCGATTCCGGGGCTGGAGCAGGCGGTCATCACCGTGCCCGGCTATGCGGTCGAATATGATTATATCGATCCGCGCGCGCTGGAATCCACGCTGGCGCTGCCGCAGATCCCCGGCCTGTTTTTCGCCGGTCAGATCAACGGCACGACCGGCTATGAGGAAGCAGGCGGGCAGGGGCTCGCCGCCGGCGCCAATGCGGCGGCACTGGCGCTGGGTGTCGCGCCCTTGGTGCTCGATCGTGCGACCTCCTATCTCGGCGTGATGATCGACGACCTGGTGCTGCAGGGGGTGACCGAACCCTATCGCATGCTCACCGCCCGTGCCGAGTTTCGGCTTCGCCTGCGCGCGGACAATGCCGAGACACGGCTGGGGCCGATCGGCGAGGCGCTGGGGCTTCTCGGTTCCGACCGGCAGGATCGGCTCGACCGTAGCCGGGAAGGCAGGGAGAAGCTCGACGCGATCTTCGCCGTCGAGCGCACCGCGCATCAACTTGCCACGCGCGGCGCGCCCGTGGCGCAGGACGGCGCAAAGCGGCCGGCGCGGGAGTGGCTGCGCTTTCCCGGCGTCGCGCTTGAGCATGTGCTGGATTCGGTCCCCGAAACGGATGCTGCCTTGCTCGCCGAATATGTCGAGGACGCGCGCTATGCACCGTATCTTGAGCGGCAGGATGCCGAGGTCGCGCAGCTGCGCGCCAACGATGCCGTGCGGCTGCGGGTCGATATGGACTATGCGGCGATCCCCGGTTTGTCGAACGAGATGGTCGAGCGCCTCACCGTCGCCGCGCCGGAGACTCTGGGTGCCGCGGCGCGCATCCGCGGCATCACCCCCGCCGCACTTTCCGCCATTCTCCTGCACGCGCGAAAGGCCGTGGCATGACCGAAGACGAGGCCAGAAGCTGGGTGCGGGATCGCTTCGGTGTTTCACGTGAAACACTGGTTGCCAAGTTCGGCGACATCCTCGTCGCAGAGGCGGAGCACCAGAATCTGATCGCCCGCTCGACCCTGGACAGCCTCTGGGGCCGCCATCTCACCGACTCCGCCCAGCTGGTGCCGCTGGCGGAAGCGGCCGGGGAGGGGCCATGGCTCGATGTCGGCAGCGGCGCGGGGCTGCCCGGCATCGTGGTGGCGCTGCTCACCGATCGCCAGGTGGTGCTGGTCGAGCCGCGCACCAAGCGTGTCCAGTTCCTCCGCGATGCCGCCGACCGGCTCGGCATCGGCGATCGCGTGACGGTGATCGGCAGCAAGGTGGAATCTTATCGTCCGGATCGGCCCGTGGCCGTGGTATCCGCCCGAGCGGTCGCCGAATTGTCCGCGCTGATGTTATCCACAGTGCACTGCACCGAGTCGTCCACAGTCTGGTTGCTGCCCAAGGGACGGAGTGCGCAATCGGAGGTGGATGCCGCGCGCGCGAAATGGCAAGGTCGGTTTCACGTGGAACCCAGCATCACGCAGCCGGACTCGGGCATCGTGGTCGCAACACAGATAGGCGCCAGATGATCACCATCACGATCGCCAATCAGAAGGGCGGGGTGGGCAAGACCACGACCGCCATCAATGTCGGCACCGCCCTCGCCGCCACCGGCAAGCGGGTGCTGCTGATCGATTTCGACCCGCAGGGCAATGCCTCGACCGGGCTCGGCATCGGCCGCGGAGATCGCGAACATTCGAGCTATGACTTGCTCGTCTCCGACGCCGATCTGGAAGACGTGGCGGTACCCACCAACGTGCCGGGCCTCGACGTGGTGCCTGCGACGCAGGATCTTTCCGGCGCCGAGATCGAGCTGATCGAGTTCGATGCCCGCACCCACCGGCTGGACGCAGCGATCAAGCGCCACCAGGCCGAGCGCTGGGATGTGATCCTGGTCGACTGCCCGCCCTCGCTAGGGCTGCTGACGGTCAATGCGATGGTCGCGGCGCATGCGTTGCTCGTGCCGCTCCAGTGCGAGTTCTTCGCGCTGGAAGGGCTCAGCCAGCTGCTCAACACCGTCGAGCGGATCCGCAGCCGGTTCAACCCAGGCCTGTCGATCCTCGGCGTCGCGCTGACCATGTATGACCGCCGCAACCGCCTCACCGATCAGGTGTCGGACGATGTCCGCGCGGTGCTGGGCAGGGTGGTGTTCGACACGGTCATACCGCGCAATGTCCGCCTGTCCGAAGCGCCGAGCCACGGGGTGCCCGCGCTGATCTACGATCATCGCTGCGCTGGTTCCGAAGCCTATATCGCCCTGGCCCGCGAAGTGATCGACCGCCTTCCCAAATTGCAGAAAGCCGCATGACCGAATCTCCCGCCGCCGCCCGCAAGCCCCGCCCCGGTCTCGGTCGCGGGCTTTCCGCGTTGCTGGGCGACAGCCTCCCTGAAGAGCCGATCAAGGGCAATCCCACCAGCGCTTCGGGGGTGCGGATGCTGCCGATCAGCTCGCTGGTCGCCGATCCCAACCAGCCGCGGCGCCATTTCGACGAGGAGGCGCTGGATACGCTGGCCGAGTCGATCCGCACCCGCGGGCTGATCCAGCCGATCTTCGTGCGACCGCACGGACAAAGCTTCCAGATCGTTGCCGGCGAGCGCCGCTGGCGGGCGGCGCAGCGGGCGCGGCTCCATGAAGTGCCGGTGATCGTTCGCGAGCTGAGCGATGCCGAGACGCTCGAGATCGCGCTGATCGAGAACATCCAGCGCCAGGACCTCAATGCGATCGAAGAGGCCGAGGGCTATGCCCGGCTGATCCGCGAGTTTGGCCATACCCAGGAAGCACTGGGCAAGATCGTCCACAAGTCACGCAGCCATATCGCCAATCTGCTGCGCCTGCTCGACCTGCCGATGGCGGTACGCGAGATGGTGGTCGATCGCTCGCTGGAGATGGGCCATGCCCGCGCGCTGATCGGTGCGCCCGACCCCGAGAAGCTGGCGCAGGAAGTCGTCGCCAAGGGGCTGTCCGTCCGCGATACCGAGAAGCTGGCGCGGACGGCCAAGCCGGCGCCCAAGCGCAAGCCGGCGGAAAGCCGGGGCGAGCCCGATGCGGACATCGCGGCGCTCGAACGGCATCTTGGCGATGTGCTCGGCCTCAACATCCGCATCGCGCATGGAGAAAAGGGGGGCACGCTGTCGGTGCAATATTCGACGCTCGATCAGCTCGACATGCTTTGCCAGCGGCTGAGCGGCGAGCGAATCTGATCCGGTTCCGCTGCCCCTAGTGGCAGGTTTGACCCTGTAGAATCGCGTGGCAGCATATCATCATGCTGCTCTCCGCACCGGGCCGTGGGCCGACCTTGTCGTTCGACTTCCCGTTGTCGCGGAGCGCTGCGCTCGCGCGGCTGGCGGCTTTCCTGCCCGAGGCGGGCCGCGCCTATGCCGAGCGTCGCAATTTCGATGCCGGTCCGGGGCAGCATCAGGCGGTATCGCGTCTCTCTGCGGCGTTGCGGCGCCGGCTGATCAGCGAAGAAGAAGTCGCAAGGGCTGTCATCGCTGCGCATGGGCCCAAGGCTGCGGCGAAGTTCCTCGGCGAATTGTTCTGGCGGACCTATTGGAAGGGCTGGCTGGAGCAGCATGCTGGCGTCTGGCACGACTGGCAGCGGGCCTGCGATGGCTATGCGGCATCGACCCTGCCCGCTGGCCACCAGACGGCGGTGACCGGGCGCACCGGGATCGACGCGTTCGACGCCTGGGTGGGGGAGCTGTGCGAGACCGGCTATCTCCATAATTGGGCGCGGATGCAGTTCGCCTCGATCTGGATCTTCACGCTGGGGCTGCCGTGGGAGCTGGGTGCGGCCTTCATGTTCGCGCATCTGGTGGATGCGGATCCGGCGTCCAACACGCTGTCTTGGCGATGGGTCGCCGGGCTGCAGACGGCAGGAAAGGCTTATCTCGCCGATCCCGCGCGCATCCGGGCGCAAACGGGGGGACGGTTCAATCCGCAGGGGCTAGCGGATCACGCGGCTGTTCCACGTGAAACATCGGTGGTCGAGCGCAATGCCCTGCGGCAACCAATTCCACTCGATGTCGCTGCGGCGACCCTGCTCGTTCTGACGCCCGAAGATCTCTCGCTGGAAACGGAATCGGCGCTTGCTGGCTTGCCGGTGCGCCGGGTGGTCGCCTGTCGCAGCCACTGCCGGGGTGCTGCCGACATTGCCGCAGTCGCAGACGGTCTGCAGCGCGCTTCGAGCCACTGGCACGCGCCGGCGGCGTGGGTGGACGATTTCGATGCTGCGGCCGCGATCGCGCGGGCGGAGGGCTGTGCGCAGATGGTGACGGGTTATGCGCCCGTTGGCCCCGTCGCCGATGCGCTGGATGCCTATCGAAGCACATCAGAGTTGCCGCTCGCCGAGCATCGCCGCCGCTGGGACGAGCGGGCGTGGCCGCACTGCGGCAAAGGCTATTTCGCCTTTGCGAAGCAGATTCCCGATCTGCTCACCGCTGTAGGGACGCCGAACGCCGCAGCGGGATAAACTTCTGCTGGATCATGGTAAAAACATCGTCAACCTTTGCCGCATTGCAGCGTTCTGGCGGCGGAGGATGGCGACATGATCGAGCAACTGCCGGGCGAGGACGGATGGCGGGGCCAGGGGGGCGAAGCCGTTCGACCCACCTGGCATGACGCCGCCCGCGACGCGATCCGCCACCGGCTCCGATCCCCCGCGCGACGCCGCCCTCAGCGCTGGCTGGAAAAGGCCAGGTTGCTGCTGAAGAAGGGCAGGACATAGTTCTGGAACCGGTCTGCCACGGCGCTGGTATGGTCTCCGGGATAGATGGTGAAGCTGTTGGCGATGCCATAGCGGTCCAGCACCTCGTGCAGCGTCTGCGCATCGGTGCGTAGCCCGTCCTTGTCGCCGACATCGATCGCGATCGCGCGATAGCGCCGCAGGTCGCCGACATGTTGATCGACAAAGGCGAGCGGTGCGTTCGCCGCCCATTTCGCCAGGATCTCGGGGCGCTGCTTGCCGTCCTTGATCGGCAGGTCGAGATAGAGCGGGGGCGCCTTGGGATTGGGCGACCAGGCCGCCGCCGCGGCGAGCGTCGCCCGCAGGCCCCAGGGCAGGGTGGTCGCGGCCTCGCGCGTCGGCAGTTGCTCGATCTGCGCGACCGCGGCTGCATCGAGCAGGCTGCTATCGCGCGCGGCGAGGCAGCAGGGGCTCATCATGTACACCGCGCCGAACACATCGGCGTGCTTCATGCCGATGCGGCTCGCGCCATATCCCCCCATCGAATGGCCGACCAGCCCGCGGCTCTCGCGCCGCGCCAGCGTGCGATAGTGCGAGTCGATATAGGCGACGAGATCGTGCGCGACGAACCGCTCGAAATCGCCCGTGGTGGGCGAGCTCGAATACATCGAGCCGTTGTGGAGCGTCTTGCTGTCCGGCAGCACGAGGATCACCGGCTTGGCACCGAGCGCGAAGCCCCCCTCGACGACCTGGGGCACATGAATTTCCTTGATCCATTGCTCGACGCCGATCGAATAGCCGTGCAGCGTATAGACCACCGGATAGCGCTTGCGGGGGGCGGTGGCGTAATCGGGTGGCAACACGACGATCACGTCGCGATCGGCGCTCTCGCCCTCCAGATTGCCTGCGATTGCCGGGGAATGGACCTTGATCCGCTGCACCGTCACGGGGCGCGCACCGGCGACAACCGGCGGCACCCGGGTCTGCACCTGCGCCAGTGCCGGACCGAGGGCGAACCCTGCCAGCCCCAGGGCGGCCGCCACGAAAAATCCCTTGCCCATCGCTCTCCCTCCATCACCGCGTCGCGCGGCTGCTTCGCTTCGTTGCCGCCGCTCCGATGGCACCGGAGTCGACGGGATTCCGCGGGTGAACGCGTGCCACCAGCGGTGACGGTAGCGGTAACATATCCGGCGCGGGGCCGCAGCCGGAAAGCGGCGGCGGGCGCCATCGCGACTTGCATGCCGCTGGTGCATCGCGCACCACCGCGACCATGGCCGAACCCGATCATGTGCTCGCCGGGCTGACGATCGTCGCCCATCCGCTGGTCCAGCATCGCCTGACGCGGCTGCGCGACCGGGATACGCCGCCCGAGCGCTTCCGCCGCGAGCTCCGCGCCGTGGCGGCGCTGCTCGGCGCGGCGGCGCTGGCCGACTTGCCGCTCGCACCGGTTGCGATCCGCACCCCGGTTGCCGAGATGGAGTCGCCCGTGCTGGCCGGCGGGGCGCCGGTGATCGTGCCGGTGCTGCGCGCGGGGCTGGCCATGGCCGACGGCCTGCTCGATCTTCTGCCCGAGGCTGCGGTCGCCCATCTCGGGCTCTATCGCGATCCCGTGACGCTTGCCGCGATCGAATATTATTTCAACGCGCCCGCGGACATCGCCAGCCGACCGGTCCTGATGGTCGATCCGATGCTGGCGACCGGCAACAGCGCGATCGCGGCGCTCGACCGGCTCAAGGCGGCGGGCGCCCGCGACCTGCGCTTCGTCTGCCTGCTCGCCGCGCGGCCCGGCGTGGCGGCCGTGCGCGTCGCGCACCCGGACGTCCGGATCTGGACGGCGGGGCTGGACCCCGTGCTCAATGCGCAGAGCTACATTCTTCCGGGGTTGGGCGATGCCGGCGACCGGGCCTTCGGCACCGACCACGCCTGAGCGCAGCGCCGGGCCGGGATAATTCCGTCGGAGCCTCTGCGCCCTGCGTGCATTTCCGCTTCATCTCCGCTAGCCGGGAGCAAACCAAAGGGGGAAATGATGGCGGGTGGCCTGGTCGCATTGCTGGACGATATCGCTGCGCTGGCGAAGCTTGCCGCATCCTCGCTGGACGACGTGGCGGGTGCTGCGGGCAGGGCCGGCGCCAAGGCGGCGGGCGTGGTGATCGACGATACCGCGGTAACGCCGCGCTATGTCGTCGGGCTCACCCCCGATCGCGAATTGCCGATCATCGGCAAGATCGCGCTGGGTTCGATCGCCAACAAGCTGCTCCTGATCCTGCCGCTGGCGCTGCTGCTCAGCGCCTTCGCCCCCTGGGCGCTGACCCCGATCCTGATGCTGGGCGGCACCTATCTCTGCTTCGAGGCGGCGGAGAAGATTCTCGAGGCGCTGAAGGGCGAGCACCATGGCGACGAGGTCGCTGCGATTACCGATCCGAAAGTGCTGGAGAAGCGCCAGGTGCTTGGCGCGATTCGCACCGATCTGATCCTCTCGGCCGAGATCATGGTGATCGCGCTGGCACAGCTGCCTGCCGAGATGTCGTTCGTGACGCGGGCAGGCGCGCTGGTGCTGGTTGCGTTCGCGATCACCATCGGCGTGTACGGCGTGGTCGCGCTGATCGTGAAGATGGACGATATCGGCCTGCACTTGAGCCGCGGCAGGGCGACGGGCGCAGTGGCTGGCTTCGGGCGCGGGCTGGTCCAGGCGATGCCGGTGCTGCTCACCGCGCTGTCGCATATCGGCGTCGCGGCGATGGCCTGGGTCGGCGGCGGCATCCTGCTCCACGGGCTGGAGGAATTCGGCGTGGGCGCGGTGCCGCATGCGCTGCATCACTGGTCCGAGGTCGCCGGGGCGGCGACGGGCGCGCTGGGCGGCGTGGTCGCATGGCTGGTCTATGCGCTGGGCTCGGCGGTGGCTGGGCTGGTCGTCGGCGCGGTCGTCGCCGGGCTGCTCCACCTGCTCCCGCGCAAGGGGCACTGACCGACTCCCATTCTTGTTAACCCAGATCGGGACCGATCCCGACGCCTGCGCGTTCGCCCCCCTGACCAGGGAGGCCGCGCATGCCCATCACCATCAACGGCGTCGAACACGCGCTCGACGTCGATCCCCGTACCAGTCTGCTCGATTTTCTCCGCCGCGACGCCGGCCTCACCGGCACCAAGAAGGGGTGCGATCACGGCCAGTGCGGCGCGTGCACGGTGCTGCTCAACGGCCAGCGGATCAACAGCTGCCTCACCCTTGCGGTGATGCATGACGGCGACAGCGTCACCACGATCGAGGGGCTCGGCACGCCCGATGCGCCGCACACGCTCCAGACGGCGTTCGTGCGGCACGACGGCTATCAGTGCGGATACTGCACGCCGGGCCAGATCTGCTCGGCCAAGGCGATGCTCGACGAGATCGCGGCGGGCTGGACCAGCTATGTCAGCGACGATGTCGCCGGTAGCCCCAAGCTTTCCGAGGAAGAGATCCGCGAGCGGATGAGCGGCAATCTCTGCCGCTGTGGTGCGTACTCCAACATCGTCGCGGCGATTGCGGAAGTGGCGGAGGCGCAGGCATGAAACCCTTCGACTATCAGCGGGCGCATGGCCTGGGCGAAGCCGGCCAGCTGCTCGTCGCCGACGGCGCCAAGCCGATCGCCGGCGGCACCAATCTGCTTGACCTGATGAAGCTGGAGGTGGAGACTCCCAGCGCGCTGGTCGACGTCAACCGCCTGCCGCTCGGCGGGATCGTGGAGCATGGCGAGGGGCTGCATATCGGCGCGCTGGTGTCGAACAGCGCCTGCGCGGCCGATCCGCGCATCCGTGGCCAGTATCCGGTGCTGGCGCGTGCGATTCTGGCAGGGGCCACCTTCCAGCTGCGCAACAAGGCGACCACCGGCGGCAATCTCTGCCAGCGGACGCGCTGCTATTATTTCTACGACCTCAGCCAGGCGTGCAACAAGCGCGAACCCGGCACCGGCTGCGCTGCGATCGGCGGGTTCAACCGGATCCATGCCATCCTCGGCGCGAGCGACGCCTGCATCGCCACCTATCCGGGCGACATGGCGGTGGCGCTCTCCGCGCTGGACGCCACGGTCGAGATCCACGACGCGAAGGGCGAGAAGCGCATGGTGCCGGTGCGCGAGTTCCATCGCCTGCCCGGCGACACGCCCGAGCGCGACAATGTCCTTGAAGCCGGCGACGTGATCACCGGCGTGGTGCTGCCGGCACCCTCGGGCGGGACTCAACTGTACCGAAAGGTCCGTGACCGCGCCTCCTATGCCTTCGCGCTCGTCTCGGTGGCGGCGGTGCTCCAGGTCGAGGACGGCGTGATCGCCAAGGCGCGGCTCGCCTTTGGCGGGCTGGCGCACAAGCCGTGGCATGACCCGCGCGTCGAGGCGCTGCTCGAAGGCGAGGCGCCCTCCGACGCGCTGTTCGACCAGGCCGCCGCGCTGCTGCTCGACGAGGCCCGCGGGCAGGGCAGCAACGATTTCAAGATTCCGCTCACCCGCCGCACGCTCAAGGCCGTGCTGCGCGAAGCGACGGGAGGTACGCTGTGACTCGCCTGTACACGATGGACAAGCCGGATGAGCGCAACCGGCTCGATGCGATGGCGCAGGGCATCATCGGTCGCCCGCTCGACCGGCCCGATGGCAGCGCCAAGACGGCGGGCGTCGCGCCCTATGCGGCCGAATATCCGATCGACTGCGCCGAGGGCGTGCTGGTCCTCTCGACGATCAGCCGGGGCGAGGTCGTCGAGATCGAGTCCGGGCCCGTGCTCGCCATGCCGGGCGTGCTGGCGGTGATCGCCGATCCGCGGATGATCACCCGCTCGGCGCAGGGCGGCGCGGGCAAGTCGCCGGTGCGCGAGATCCACAAGGTCGATTACTACGGCCAGCCGGTAGCACTTGTCGTCGCCGAGACCTTCGAGCAGGCGCGCGACGCCGCCACGCGGCTGCGCATCGCCTATCGCGCCGACGATCCCGCCAAGGTGCCGCTGACCCAGGAGGACGGTCATGCCGCGCATGAATCCTATGGCGAGCCGGTGCAGCAGGGCAATCTCGATGCCGCGATGCGCGACGCCGTCCATGCGGTCGACGTCACCTACACCACCGAGGGGCATGCCAGCGCTGCGATGGAGCCGCATGCCAGCATCGCCGAATGGGACGGCAACACGCTCACCGCCCATTCGAGCCTGCAGATGCTCAAATACAACCAGAAGGAACTGGCTGACGCGCTGGACCTCCGGCCCGAGCAGGTGCGGCTGATCTCCCCCTATGTCGGCGGCGGCTTCGGATCCAAGCTTGGCATCAGCGCGGAGCTGACCGCGGCGGCGGTGGCGGCAATCGAGCTCGGGCGGCCGGTGCGGGTGGTGATGAGCCGCCAGCAAGTGTTCCAGTGCGTGATGCGCCGCTCCGAGACGCGCCAGCGCATTCGCCTCGCCGCCGATGCCGAGGGGCGGCTGGACGGCTTCGGGCACGAGGCCTGGGTCTCCAACCTGCCGGGCGAGAAGTTCGCCGAGCCGGTGACGCAGGCGAGCGAGTTCCTCTATCGCGGCGCGCACCGCACGCTGCGCATCGACCTCGCCCGCATTCACCGGATGACCGCCGGCTCGGTCCGTGCGCCGGGCGAGGCGGTGGGCATGCAGTGCCTCGAAGCGGCGATGGACGAGCTGGCGCTCGCCAGCGGCATCGATCCGGTCGAGCTGCGGCTGCGCAACATCCCCGAGCAGCATCCGAGCGAAGGGCTGCCCTACAGCTCGCGGCGGCTGGCGGAATGCCTCAGGATCGGCGCCGAGCGCTTCGGCTGGGACGGCAGCGACCGCCGCCCGCTGCAGCGCCGCGAGGGCGAATGGTGGATCGGTACCGGCATGGCGACCGCCTGCCGCGTCCATAACCTCAACGAGGCGCAGGCCAAGGTGACGCTCGCCGCCGACGGCACCGCGGTGGTCGAGAGCGACATGACCGACATCGGCACCGGCACCTACACGGTGCTGGGCCAGATCGCGGGCGAGATGCTGGGCCTGCCGCCGGAGAAGGTGCTCGTCCAGCTGGGCGACACGCGGTATCCGCCGGGTGCGGGCTCAGGCGGCAGCTGGGGTGCGGCGTCGACGGGATCGGCGGTGTTCGCCGCGTGCGAGGCGATCCGCGAACAGCTGGCACAGCAGCTCGGCGTCGACGAAGCCGATCTCACGCTCAAGGACGGCGAGGCGATCACCGGCAACCGGCGGATCCCCTTCACCGAGCTGCTCGAGGCCGACCTTACCGAGACCGGCCATTTCAAGAATGGCGGGATCGACGAGCAGTTCGCCATCGCGATGTACGGCGCCTTCTTCGTCGAGGTCGGCGTCAACGCCTATACCGGCGAGACCCGGGTGCGGCGCATGACCGGCGCCTTCGGGCTCGGCCGCGCGCTCAACGCGAAGACCGCGACCTCGCAGTGCCTGGGCGGCATGGTGTGGGGCATCGGCAGCGCGCTGACCGAGGAGCTGGTGTTCGACCCGCGCGACGGCCATCTCGTCAACCACGACCTCGCCGAATATCATGTGCCGGTGAACGCCGACGTGCCCGCGCTCGACGTGGTGCTGGTCGACGAG
>JAPJRE010000095.1 GCA_030824725.1 Sphingomonas sp. | reverse complement strand
AGGCCGCATCCGGCCGAACGCGGGGGGCGGCGGCGAAGAGATCGGGCTGGAACATAGCAGGAATCTAAGCACATCGCGATTCGCCTGTGAATCCCCCATGTGCGCCCGCCTGCACTTGGACCAGCCATGGCACTTTGCCGCGCGCGGGAAACCGCCGCTCGTGGCACTTTACCTCCGGGCAAAGTGCCACAGATGGCAGGCGCGCCAGAGGGCTAGGCGCGGGCGCATCCGCGCGATAGGGTCGACGCCGACACGCGGACAGCAATGGCAGGCGGGTCGCCCCTCCCTCTCGACGAGCCATGCCTTTGACCGATCCGCATTCCGCCTCCGCCCTGCTCGCCGCCGCACCGGTGCTGCCGACCCCCGCGACAGACCCGCGGGCGGGCATCGGCTTTTCGGGAGGACAGGTCCGCGGCGCGGTCATCGCCGCGGTGGCGGCCTGCGCGCTGCTGCTCTGGGCGGCGGGGCTGACGATCGATCCGTTCGCGCGGAGCAACATCCCCTATTACGCGATCCTCGCCACCGCGCCGCTGCTGCGGCTCTGGTGCCTGCGCGACGGCCGCCGTTGGAGCCTGGTTCTCGCCCAGGGGATCGAATATTATACGCTGTTCATGGCGCTCGCGCTGATCGGCGCGGTGAGCTCCTATCCGGTCGCGGGGCTGAGCCAGGGCTTTGCCGATGCCGGGCTACAGCGGGTGGACGAACTGCTCCAGTTCGACTGGCTCGCCTGGTACCGGCTGGTCGCCGCGCATCGTTCGCTGCAGTTGCTCGGAATGGCGGCCTATCAGAGCATTTTCCTCACGCCGGCGCTGCTGCTCGGCTGGTTCGCGCTGATGGGGCAGCGGCGCGAGGCGCATCGCTTTCTGGCGGCCTTCGCGATCGCCGCAGTGCTGACGCTGGCGATCTACAGCCAGATGCCGGCGGTGGGGCCGTTCTCGTACCTCTGGCACGGGCCGATTCCCTATATGCCGGTGAGCGAGCTGTGGCAGCCCGACCTGATCCCGGCGCTGCGCGACCACAGCCTGACGGTGGTCGATCTCGGCCAGCTGCGCGGGCTGGTCTCGGCGCCGAGCTTCCATGCCGCGTCCGCCACGCTCTACATCGCCGCCGCCCAGCGCTGCGGGCCCTTGCGCTGGTGGCTGACCGCGATCCCTTGCGCGATGCTGCTGTCGACCCCGGTGGAGGGCACCCATTATCTGATCGACCTGATCCTCGGCGCCGGCGTTGCGCTGGTCGCCTGGTTCTTCGCGACGCTGCTGATCCGCTGGCGGGTGCGGACGGCGGCGACAAGCCGATAGCGTATCCTCGTGCGCGGGAAGGTTGGAACGGTCGCGATCGGGCTGATGGGCCTAGTCGCCGTTGGCGCGGGCGCCAGTTGGATCGCTGGCAGCATCATGGTCGCGGGCCATCGATCCCGTGTCGTAGCTTCGATCGCCCCACAGCAAGATCTGCGACTGAGAACCTGCGACGGCGTGACCATCGCCGCCACGTTCACGCCGGGCCGGAACGATCGTTCGCCTGCCATATTGCTGCTGCACGGTGTCGGCGCCTCGCGCGATGCCGTTGCAGCGAATGCCGCATGGCTCTCTCGGCTCGGCTATGCCACCTTGGCCATCGATTTTCGGGGCCATGGTCAGTCGGACCTCACGCCGCGAAGTTTCGGGCTGCAGGAAGCCCTGGATGCCCAAGCTGCCTTCAAGTGGTTGAAGTGGCGGCAGCGGGGTGCGCCGATCGCGGTAATCGGCATTTCGCTCGGCGGAGCGGCGAGCCTGCTCGGGAGCGCGGGGCCGCTCCCGGCGGATGCGCTCATCCTTCAAGCGGTGTATCCCGATATCCGCCACGCGATCCGCAACCGCATCGCAAGCCGCACCACAGCCAGCATCGCTTACGTACTTGAACCGCTTCTGAGCTTTCAGGCGCGATGGCGCTACGGCGTGTGGCCTGCTCGTTTGTCACCGATTGCGACGCTCCCGCGCTATCGCGGCGCAGTATTCGTTATCGGCGGGCAGCACGATCGCTCGACGCCAGCAGAGGAGACGCGCGCGATGTTCGATGCCGCTCGAGGTTTCAAACAGCTTTGGCTGGTGCCGGAAGGCGATCATGCCGAGATATGCGGCCTTACAGACGCTGGATATCGCAATCGGGTCAAAGCGTTTCTGGAAACGACGATAGGGCCTCCGTGATGCGCGGCCATGCGTCCGCCCGGCGTGTTCCTCAGCCCGCGAACACATTCTCCACCGCCGCCCGCAGCGTGCTCGGCGAGCAGGGCTTGGAGCAGACCACCGCCTGCGGATAGCGGTCGCGCAGCGAGGTCGCGTCGGCATGGCCCGAATGGAAGATGATCGGCACGCCCGCGTCGCGCAGCACATCGGCGGCGGGAAAGACCTCGCCGTCGGTCAGCCGCACGTCGAGGATCGCGCAGCCGGGCAGGTGGCTCGCCACCGCCTCCAGCGCCTCGGCGACGGAGACATAGGGGCCTTCCACTGCGAAGCCGGCTTCTTCCACTACGTCCTGCACGTCCAGCGCCACGAAAAGCTCATCTTCGATGAGCATCACCGTCTTCGTCATTCGCAAGCACTTTCGCAGGCAGATGGATCTGGATGGCGAAGACATGATCTTCCGCCGATCGGGTGACGGTCACGCCCAATTGGCGCGACGAGGTTTGTACCAGAATCGTGCCGAAGCCGGTGCCCGATTCCACCGAAACGGGGCGGTCTCCGGTTTCGCGCCAGTCGAGCCGAACGCCGTCGGGCACACGTTCCCAGCGCACGGCGAGTTCCCCGCCCTTCGCACCGAGTGCCCCATATTTGACAGCATTCGTCGCCCATTCGTGCAGCATCAACGCAAGCGGCGACAAACAGGTCCGGTGAATCTTCACGGCCGGGCCATTTATTTCGATGCTGGCATGATCCCGATATGGGGCAAGCGTCGCCTGGACCAGTTCGGCGAGGTCGATCGACGGCAGCGCGCCCGCCGGTGCCGCCAGCGAATGCGCGCGGCCGAGCGCGGCGATCCGCTCGCGCATGTCGTTGGCGAAGCGGGTCACGTCGTCATGGCTGCGCGCACCGGCCGAGATCATGCCGCTGACGATCGCGAACAGGTTCTTCACCCGGTGGTTCATCTCGCGGAGCATCAGCTCGCGGGTTTCGGCGAGCTTGTATTCGGGTGTGATGTCGATCGACACGCCGACCAGCCGGCGCGGCCCCGCATCGTCCACGCGTCGCCCGAAGGTCTTGATCCGGCGCAGATCCTCGCCGTCGAGAATGCGGTAGCTGATCTCGAGGTCTCCGCCCTCCGCGATCACCCGCGCCAGTTCCGCCTCGAACCGCGGGCGATCCTCCGGGTGCATCCGGTCGAGCCGCGCTTCGGGGTCGTTGAGCGCCATGCCCGGGGGGATGCCGAGCACGTCGCGGGCATGATCGTCGACCAGTGTCTCGCCGGTATCGACGCGATATTCCCACACCGCGATGCCGCCGGCGCGGATCGCCATGTCGAGCCGCTCGCGCTCGGCCGCCAGCGCGCGTTCGAGCGACAGCGCGTCGGTGATGTCGGTCAGCACCAACGTCGCGCCGTCGGTGGTGCCGTTCTGCGCGCGGTAGGGCAAGGTGCGCATCGACAGCGTGCGGCTGCCGTCCTGGGTGGTCACGCGGCGCTGGAGCGGGCCTTCGCCGGCGATCACCGCACGGGCATCGGCCAGATAGTCGCTGCCCGACAGGCGGCTGGCAACGTCCGCCAGCGGCCGGCCGCGATCGCTCGGCTGGAGCGGGAACAGCGCGGTCGCGGCTTCGGTGAAGCTGCGGATGCGCAGCTCGGCATCGAGCACCACCACCGCGAGATCGGTCGATTCGAAGAAATTGCGCAGATCCGAATTGGCGACGGTCAGCTGGTCGACCTTGCCCTTCAGCTCGTCATTGACCGTGGACAGCTCCTCGTTGGTCGACTGGAGCTCCTCGTTCATCGACATCATTTCTTCGTTGGAGCTCTTCAGCTCCTCGTTCGCGGTCTCCAGTTCCTCGACCGTGGTGCGGAGGCGATGGCGGGTGACGCGCAGCTCGTCCTCGAGCGCGTCGAGATGGTCGTCGCCGGCATCGAGCTCGGCGACGTCCTCGTCGAGCGCGGGGCGGAAGGGCGCGGTTTCGCGGAACACGAACAGCAAGGTGCCGTCGGGCATCGGATCGCAGACCACGTCGATCGACTGGCTGCCATATTCGGACTCCACCGTCACGTCGCGTGCGACCACCCGCTTGCGCTTGTCGCGGCCGGCGCGGAGCAGCGGGCCCAGCACGTTGCGCAGTCCCGGGCGGGCCAGGCCGATCGCGCTAGACCCGCCGGTGCGGGTGACGGGGAAGTCGAAATAGCGGCCGAGCCGGCCATAGGCCGCGATGATCACGCCCTCCTGGTCGAGCACCAGGCTGGCGGGGGCATAGCGATCGACCAGCCGGCGGACCGCCGCCGTCTCCTCGGCGCCGACCCGGCCCGACTGGCGCGCGTGGCGATCCTCGCGCGGGCTGCGGGCGCGGGAGCTGCCGGGGAGGTCGATCGGGTAACTGGGCGCGCCCGGCGAGCGCTGGAAGATCCGCGCTTGGCCGTCGATCGCCGGGAACAGATGCTCGAACCGGCCGATCGTCTCCGAGGGGCCGAGGAACAGATAGCCCTCGGGCCGGATCGCATAATGGAGCAGCGGCATCACCGATTGCTGCAGGCGATCGTCGAAATAGATCAGCAGGTTGCGGCACGAGACCAGGTCGATCCGCGAGAAGGGCGGGTCCTTGACCAGGCTGTGGTTGGAGAAGCGGATCATGTCGCGGATTTGCGGCACGATCTGGAAGCGCTCGGCATGCGGCAGCGTGTAGCGTTCGCGCAGCGGCGGCGGCAGGTCGATCAACGCGGAGGCGGGATAGACGCCGTTGCGGGCGATCTGCAGCATCTGCTCGTCGATGTCGGTCGCGAAGATCTGCACGCCGGTGGAAGGGAGCGCCAGCTTGCGCGCCGCCTCGGCGAACAGCATCGCGATGCTATAGGCCTCCTCGCCCGAGGAACAGCCGGGGATCCAGACGCGGATGTCCTCCTCGCTGGTCCAGCTGCGCATCAGCGGCTCGATCACCTGGGTGCGCAGGCGATCGAACAGGTCGGCATCGCGGAAGAAGCGGGTGACGTTGATCAGCAGATCGCGGAACAGCGCCTCGCACTCGTCGGCATCGGACTTGGCGCGGGCGAGATAGGCGCGGCCGCTGGTGATGCCGAGCACGTGCATCCGCCGCTCGATCCGCCGCACGAGCGTGGTGCGCTTGTAGCCCGAGAAATCATGGCCCACGGCGGTGCGCAGCACCTTGCACAGCGCGTCGACATGGTCGGCGACCAGCGAGGCTTCTTCCTTCTGTTCCTCGCCGCCGCTGCGGTGGAAGAAGGCATGGAGGCAATCGAGCATCTGGCCCGGCGCCTTGACGAAATCGACCAGGCCGGTGCCGACGGCCGACAGCGGCATGCCGTCATAGCGCGCGCTCTCCGGCTCCTGCACCAGGCAGACGCCGCCATGTTCCTTCACCGCGCGCAGCCCGATCGTGCCGTCGGCGCCGGTGCCCGAGAGGATCACGCAGGCGGCATTGCCCTGCTGGTCGGCGGCGAGCGAGAGGAAGAAATCGTCGATCGGGCGGCGCAGCCCGCGAGGCTGGGCGAAATCGGTCAGTTCCAGCTTGCCGCCGCGGATCGCCAGGCCGTGACCGGGCGGGATGATATAGACCTTGTCCGCCTCGATCTGCTCGCCACCTTCGCACTGGAGCACTTCGAGGCTGGTCTGGCGGTCGAGCAGCTGCGCCAGCATGCTCTCATGGTTGGGATCGAGATGCTGGACGATCACGAACGCCATGCCGGTCGGCGCGCGGGCGGGTGCCAGCATCTCGCGCAATGCCTCCAGCCCACCGGCGGACGCGCCGATGCCGACGATCGGCAGCGTCGGGGTGCTGGCATCGAAGGGCGCGTTCACGGATAGCCGCTCTTATCGAGGTCGGAGAGCGTCATCTTCGCCTGTGCAATCGTCGCCGCGGTGTTGGCGATGGTGATCAGCGTGCCTTCCACCGCGATCCCGCTCTCGGCGACAACCGGCGCCAATCGCGCAAGCGTTTGCCCCAACGCATTGTCATAGTCTGCCAGCCGTTCGGGCTGGGTGCGGCTGACGTCGAACTGCGAAGCGAAGATGTAGCGCACCTCGCCGGTCAGCGCGCGCAGCTTCGACATGTAGAGCAGGTTGACGAACGGCGTGCCATCCTTGCGGAAGTTGAGGATCGCGGTGCGAACGCTGGTCTGCGCGTCATCGTCGAGAAAGGCATGGATGCGGGTGCGCGCTTCCCGGTTGTCACTGTTCCCCTGGAGGAAGCGACAATTCTTTCCGGCGATTTCGTTCGAGGCATAGCCGGTCAGGTCGCGGAACCGCTTGTTGGTGAGCAGCAGCGGATGGTCGCCGGCCGCCTCGCCGAGCGAAAGGGCGACGGGCGAGCTCTCGAAATAGTCGCGGAGCGCGGAGGGGAGTTGCGGGGTCATGCCTGCTAGAGCCTTGATAGGGAAGCAGAACGACCTGTCCCGTTAACTGATCCAGGATAGGCGCGATTCGACTGCGGAACAACCCGCGTTGCATCGGTGCTCTCGACCTAGCTATTTGATTTCGCGAGCGTTCCGGTCAACGTCGGAACGCGGCGTCGCCCCATACGATCGGCAGTCGCTCGTTCGTCGCACCCGTAGAGCGCGCCACCAGCTCGACCAGCTTCACGCCCGCTACGTTGACGGTCAGTGGCTTGGCGGGCGCGCCACGGCGCACCGGAGCGGAGGTGGCGAGCAGGCGGCGGTCGCCATAAATTTGGAAGGTAACGGCGTGCGTCGCATCGGCCGCCGAATCGTCGACGCCCACCGAGACGATGAGCTGGCGATAGCCGGCATTGCGCACCTCCAGCCGGGAATTGGCGAGTACGCCCAGCCCCGCGGTGAAGTGCTTGCCCGCAACGGTCAGCTCGCGCCCATAGGGGGTCGAGTCCGCCTGCGCGCCGCCCCAGCCGGCATAGAGCGGCCGCTGCCCCGCGCCGCGCGTGCCGCTCCAGGAGACGACCGCGCGGTGGATGCTCGGATCGGCCATCGGCGCGGTGACGCCGTCCACCGCCGGGTTCACGCTGCCGGGCATTTCGGACAGGTACAGCCCGTTAGCGAGCAACCGCGTGCCCTTGGCGCGGAACACCAGGGTCTCGTGCGGGGCGAGCTTGAACCTGGTCTCCTTGCTGAAGCTGGAGGTCTTGCCGCTCCACAGATCGGTCAGCGCAATCGCCGCATCGTCGCGCAGCTTGAGGTGCTGCGCGGTGAGGATCGCCTCCATCGGCGCGGCGGTGCGGTTGAACAGCGCGACCGCCTTGTCGCCGCCCGCCAGCGTCTTGACGAGGATCTGGAAGTCGTCGCTGTCATAGGCGAGCACCGCCTGGTTGCCGGCGGGATCCTGGTCGATCGCGATCAGCGCGGCATTGCCGAAAATGTCCATCAGCGACTGCGGCGTGGTGCGCAGGTCGGCGCCGATCAGCAGCGGGGCGGAGACCATCGCCCACAGCGCGAAGTGCGACCGCGCCTCGACGAGGTGGTCGGCATCGAACTCGCCCTTGCCGATGAACAGCATGTCGGGGTCGTTCCACGAGCCGGGATGGGCATAGAGCGGGCGCCGGGCGGCGGTATCGAAATTGGTGAGCAGCCGGGTCCAGTGGGGGGTGATGTCGTCGCTGGTCCGCGAGATATTGCCGACATCCTTGGCCCAGCTGCGCACGTCCGCCGAACCCCAGATGCACAGCGAGAGGAGATAATCCTGGTCCGGATCGGCGCGGACCAGCGCCGCCTTCACCTGTGCGAACATCGCCCGCACCGCCGGGATGTTCGAGCGGTTGACGCTGTCGAGGTCGAGGATCGGGGCGAGCGCGCGGTAGCGTCCGGCGCGGACCAGCGGGCTGTCTTCGCCGTACGCGCGCAGGCCGCAGCCGTCGATCTTGATATAGTCGAAGCCCCATTCGCCGAAATAGAGCGCGATATCCTGGTCGATATGGCCGTAGAGCCCGACCTCGCGCTCGAGCACGCTGCCGCGCGGCAGCTGGGGCTCGTTGGGACCATAGGCCTGGGCGCAGGTGTTGCGGCCGAGATCGGTGTAGATGCCCGCCTTGAGCCCCATGGCGTGCAGCCGATCGGTGAACGGCTTGAACGAGGTGGCGCCGTCGGCGGTGCGGGCGGAGGGGAATTTGTCCGCACGGACCAGCATCCGGCCATCGCCGCGGCGATGGTCCCACCAGCCTTCGTCGAGGTTGATATAGCGATAGCCCTTGGCGGCGAGCCCGGTGTCGACGATCTTCTGCGCCGAGGCGAGCACCTTCTCCTCGTCGACATCGGTGGCGAAGGCGTTCCAGCTGTTCCAGCCCATCGGCGGCGTTTGGGCACGGCCATCGGTGTTGGCGGACCAGCGGCCGGTCGGGGCGAGCGGATCGCGCGGGGCGGCTTGCAGGCTCGCCGATGCCAGCAGCAGCGCCGAAATGCCCGCCAACGTCTTGATCGCCATCTCGCTTCTCCCCTCGTTTATTTGTCCGACTAACCGGAGCCGCGGGGGCGAGGCAAATGCTTTCGGCCGGTCTACGACCATTGCCGGGCCCGTCGCCGCGCCCTAGCGTGGGGCCATGAACCCCATGCGGCGGATCCTGATCCTGGGCGGCGGCACCGCGGGCTGGCTCACCGCCGCCTATCTCGCGCGCTATCTCGACATCGCGCATCAGCGCCGCTTCGCGATTACGCTGCTCGAATCCCCTGCGCTGGGAATCGTCGGGGTGGGGGAGGGGGGCTTCCCGACCATCCGCGAGACGCTGCAGTTTCTCGGCATCGACGAGTGCAGCTTCGTCCGGCGGGCGAGTGCCACCTTCAAGCAGGGCATCCGCTTCGACGACTGGCTGCACGCGCCCCGGCCCGACGGCAGCCGCCACCGGTTCCTCCATCCGTTCGAGGCGCCGTTCCACACCGAAGGCGCGGGGCTGGTGCCCTATTGGCTGCTCCAGCCCGAAGCGCGCCGCGCCCCCTTCGCCGAGGCGATGACGATCCAGAACCGCGTCGCTGCGCACGGGCGGGCGCCCAAGCGGGCGGAGGAGGCGGGGTTCGGCGGGCCGCTCACCTATGCCTATCATTTCGACGCGGTGCGGCTGGCGCAATTGCTCCGCGACCGCGCGATCGAACTGGGGGTGACGCATCTGGAGGGGGAAGTCTTCTCCGCGCACAACGATGCCGAGGGCGCGATCGACCGGATCGAGACGCGCGAGCATGGCAGCCTGACCGCCGACCTTTATATCGATTGCTCTGGGTTCGAGGCGGCACTGATCGGCAAGGCGCTGGGCGCGCCCTTCACCTCGGTGCGGCACCAGCTGTTCACCGATCGCGCGCTCGCCTGCAAGCTGCCCTATGCCGATCCCGAGGCGCCGATCGCGACCACCACCGTCGCCGCCGCACACGAAGGCGGCTGGACCTGGGACATCGGCCTCCAGCACGCGCGGGGTATCGGCTGCGTCTATTCCTCGGCGCATCTGAGCGATGAGCGCGCTGCGGAGTTGCTCGACGCGCACCTCGGCGGTGCAGCGCACGAGGCGCGGCTGATCCGGTTCGAGCCCGGCTATCGCCGCACGCCCTGGGTCAAGAACTGCGTCGCGGTGGGGCTATCGGGCGGCTTCCTCGAGCCGCTGGAGGCGACCGGCGTGGTGCTGATCGAAGCCGCCGCCGCGATGATCGCCGAGCTGTTCCCGCATGCCGGCCCGGTCGATGCGCCGGCCGCGCGGTTCAACGCGCTGATGACCGCGCGCTACGAGCGGATCGTCGACTTCCTCAAGCTCCATTACTGCCTCAGCCGCCGCGACGAGCCCTTCTGGCGCGACAATCGCGATCCCGCCTCCATCCCTGGCACGCTCCAAGCGCTGCTCGCGCAATGGCGCCATCGCCCGCCGAGCCGGTTCGACTTCCTGCTCGACGTCGAGAGCTTCGCCTTCTTCAACTATCAGTACATTCTCTACGGGATGGACTTCCGCACCGACCTGTCCGGCGCGCGCGAGGGTTTCCCCCATGCCGAGGCCGCCAAGCGCCAGTTCGCCCGCATCCGCGGCTTCGGCGAGCAGGCGGTGGCGGACCTGCCCGCGCATCGCGAGCTGATCCGCCAATTGGCCGGCTAGACGGTCGCCAGCTGGCCGTCGACCGCGTCGAGCTCGCCGCTCGCCCGCGCCTTCCGGCCATAGACCGCCTCGAACAGCGGGGTGGCCATCACGGTGGTGACGATCGCCATCAGCACAAGCATCGAGAAGAGCGTCGGCCCGATGATGCCCTTCTGCAGGCCGATATTGATGATGATCAGCTCCATCAGCCCGCGCGAGTTCATCAGCGCGCCGATGCCGAGCGCGGTGCGGTTGTCCTCGCCGGCGACGCGCGCCGCCGCCCAGCAGGCGCCGAACTTGGCGAGCACCGACACCGCCAGGATGCCCAGCGCGATCAGCAGCAGCGGCACTGAATTGACCATGTCCATCCGGGTGTTGAGCCCCGAATAGGTGAAGAACATCGGCAGCAGCAGCACCACGGCGAGCGGCTCCACCTTCCGCTTGAGTTCCGCGACGAACAGCCCGCGCGGCATGCACACGCCCATCAGGAAGCCGCCGAAGATCGCATGGATGCCGATCGCGTCCATGACGAAGGCGGACATGCAGAACAGCATCATCGTGACCGCGAGCACCGGGCTGCTCATCTCGCCGCGCGCCGCGACGATGCGGCCGAGCGGGGCGAGCAGGCGGCGGCCGAAGAGCAGCATGAAGCCGGTGTAGAGCACCGCCCCGCCGATCGCGAGCACCGCCACGCCGGGGCCCGCGCCGAAGGTCGCCAGCACCAGCGCCAGCACGCACCAGGAGGCGGCGTCGTCGAACGCGCCGGCGGTGAGCGACAATGTGCCGAGCGCCGAATTGGCGAGGCCGCGCTCGTTGATGATCCGCGCGAGCATCGGGAAGGCGGTCAGCGCGATGCAGGCGCCCATGAACAGCGTCGCATTGGCCTGGCTGATGCCCGGCGTGAACAGCCCCGGCACGGTGAGCAGATAGGGCGTGATCAGCGCCGCGAGCAGGAAGGGGGCGGCGATGCCGGCGGCGGAGACGCCCGCGGCGCTCTTCGCCTTGGACTGGAAGTGGTCGAGCCGCAGCGTCAGCCCGACCATGAACATGTAGAGCCCGACGCCGAGCTGCGCGCCCGCATAGAGAACATTGCGTGTTTCCCTGGGGAAAATCGCCAGCTGCAGATCGGGCGCGACCAGCCCGAGCAGCGACGGCCCGAGCACCACGCCCGCGATCATCTCGCCGACCACCTGGGGCTGCTTGAGGAACTTCTGCCCGGCCCAGCCGACCACCCGGCAGGCGAGCAGGATGATCGCCAGCTGCAGGAAGAAATGGATGCTGAAGTCGCCGGGCGCGTAGCTCTTCGCGGCGTGTACCGCCGGGCCGTGCGGGTTGAGGACGTCGGTCAGCGCATGCCAGGCGCCGGTCAGCAGCTCGTTCATTCGATCAGATCCCCTCGTGCGCCCGACATCTGCTGTGTCGGCGCGAGACCTTAGGAACCCTGCTCGACGGTTTTCGGCAAGAGCCGCTGGCAAGGTGTCGTGCGTTTTTCGGGTGCCGCCCGTCCGGGTGTTGCCGAGGCTCCACAAGGTAGGTACGTACCTACACTATGGACCCGCCTGGAGGCGCATGATGAAGGTGATCAGCAGCCGCGAATTCAACCAGGACGTGAGCGCGGCGAAGCGATTCGCCCGCACCGAGCCCGTCTTCATCACCGATCGCGGCAAGCCCACCCATGTGCTCCAACATTACCCCGATTTACCGCTTGCATCCGAAGGGGCGTCCACAGATGGGCCG
>JAPJRE010000094.1 GCA_030824725.1 Sphingomonas sp. | reverse complement strand
CCTTTTCGACGCCGATCACCCCGCTACCGGGGTCCTTTTTCCACGCCGATCCACAATCAGATTGCCCGGATCTGATAGCTGAATCACTGACCGGCTGACGCCGGTAGGATCAAGCGGTGGGGCTGAAGCCGTCCTTGTGGGTATGTCGGTCGAGGTAACGCATGATGATGTCATCGGTGATGTTGCCGGATGTGGTCGAGAAGTAGCCGCGCTGCCAGAAGCGTTGGCCCCAATATCGTTTGCGGATGTGCTCGAATTCCTGTTGGATCTTGCGGGATGAGCGCCCCTTGGCCCGGCGCACGAAGTCGCTGACCGAGACGTGCGGCGGGATTTCGACGAACATGTGTACGTGGTCCTTCGACAGCGCGCCGTTGATGATCTTCACGCCCATCTCGGCACAGACCTGACGGATGATCTCGCGCACCCGTAGCCGAACATCGCCGATCAGCACCTTGTACCGATACTTCGGCGCCCAAACGAGATGGTAGCGATGATGGAATGTGGTGTGACAACCGGACCGATACGCCATAGCCTGTAACCTCGGGAAAAGCGGAAGCTTCACGCCTTCGGCGGCTTCCGCTTTTCCCGAGGTTACAGGCTAGCACGCGAGTCTGTGGCTGAAGCCAGTATCCGACTGAAGTCGGAGGGGTTCCTCCTTGCTAGAGGACTCTAAAGGTCAAACTGTCGACGCTCCAAAGAGGCTGGGGAGGGGAGGGGGAGTCATCCTCGCTGCTTCGATGCCGTTCCTGAAATACCGTGAATGCTTCGACTGCAAACGCCTCCGGGAGCGCTAGACATCCACAATCGGCGCCCATCGCCTGGCCAAGCCCCGTTCTCAATGTACCGTCGAGATCACTGGCCGGCTCCCGAGAAACCTCGAAACTTCGCGGTCCAGGCAGCCGAGCGGGATGCGCTCAAGGCAACAAAACGTCGAGATCATCGCCGTTTTAGGTCAGTTCCGCAGGGTCCCGTTCCTAAAAGACCGTCAATGATTCGCCCAAGGACTCGGGAGGACCGCGGAAATGCCGCTCGACTCCTCCGAACACAGGGCGGCCTCGCCTGACGCCTATAGTTCGACAACGAGCGCTGCCGGGTGTAACATGCCTGAAAGGCACGGAAAACAGCCACTTTGCGGACGAGTAAAACGCGTTTTACTCCCTTGGAGACGTCCTGTGGCCCGCGCCGTGCCCACGGTATTTCAGGAACGGGGCACGGTACATGAGGAACCGAATCACGGTTCAATGGGAACGCCCCGCAGGGTATTTCAGGAACGGCCAAACGGTATAATGGGAACGGCGCTGAACTCCCGACTCGCGCTGAATCGGCGAGTCGCGAAAGATCCATCCACAGCTTAACTTTTTATCCTATTCTCTAAAGAGATTAACACGCCTGCGGCGCTCCCTTCTTTTGAAGAATTGATTGGGAAGAAGGGGAAGGGACGATCGCCGCGCACTAAGCACGTCGTCCACCCAAAAAGCTCCGTCGCGTGCGTCGCCTCACACACCCGACCGCAGATCGACGTCGATTATCGCGGCGCCTAGACTCCTTGCAAGCCAGCCATCGCGGAGCACCTCACTACGCTCAGGTCGCCGAGGGCACCGTGACAGGAGCCATTTTCCAAGACCCGAACGAAGTCCGACCTGCACTGAGCGCCGCCAGCAGCCCGCACAGCGTGTTTCCGCTCTCGGCTATCCCCACGGCAAGCAAAGCGCCCAGAAGGCCGCTGTGGGGCCTTCCTGCCAAGCCTGATCACGAGAAGCATGCCGTTGTGGGTCAGAGAACCCGTGGACTGGACATTGCAGCTACCGCCTTCAACTATCGATAGACGATAGCCGCCGACTGCAGAGCTCGTGTTTCACCACTGGGACAAGGGGAACGAGACCGCGCTCGCCGGCAAATCAGTTCTTGCTGCATCCAGCGCTATGAATTGCGAACAGGGGAGGGGAGGCAGCTACCCCTTTGGTGAAAGGTTTGCCGGCGCACCTCGGTAGAGAGGCCCCAGCCAGCCGACGACATTCCAATCGTTCGACAGAAGGATGCTCCGGTTGATAGACCGGTTCATCAGACCGGGCGGCAAGCGAAAGATCCTCCTGCGGACTGTCGTTCACAAACTCTCGGCGCGATGCTGGAGAAGCTTGTCGATGTTCTCCATCTCGCGATCGAAGGCATCGAAGACCTCCGACAGCTCGCGGCTCGCTGGCGGGGGAGGGACCACGTTGCGCGGCCGTCCACGCTTGGGCGCTGCAAAGCCAAACTCGATGGCAAGGTCCGTGCTCAGGAACACGCGCCAGGTCCGCCGCTGGGTGATCTCCACGAGCAAGCCGCAGTCGACGGCACGGCCCAGCAGTTTGCTCGCGCCGGCAACGCTCATGCTGAGCAGCTCCGCCAGCGACTGAGGCGAGAGCAGTGGCCGGTGATGGAGGAGGGCCGCGAGCCCCGGGAGGTGGCCAGGTCGATATTCCGCGACGATCGCATGCTGGGCCGCGCGATGGAGCTTTTCCAGCTCGTGCAACCGTGCGAGGTTTGCGGTGGCGCTTGCCTCAAGGCTGCGCATGGCCGCATACCAGTCCTCGTCTCCGACAGTTCGCTTCAGCCTAAACGCCTTCACGCCGCCCACGAGGCAGGGCAGGGGAGTGGTCACCATCCCCTTGTCGCGCAGAGCGAAGGGCAGCGAGAGCCAGGGCAGGGCGGTGCTGTCGAGACGCGCATGCTGGCGGACCCGATCGAGCGCGCGGATCAGCGGCGAATGGTCCGCGGCTATCTCGATCTCGCCGATCGCGGTCGGGAGCGCGTCGCGCCAGGCGAGGGGGTCGGGATCGCGCAGCGCCGCTTCCCAGGCGGGAAAGCGATCGAACAGGTCGAGGTTGGTCGACCGCAGCGGCCGGCCGGGGATTTGCAGCCCGCAGCCCCAGGAAAATACGTCAATTTCGTCGATCTCGGCCGATTGCAGTTGCAGGGCCCGGGTGTAGCCACTCCAGGCGGCGCGGCGTGCCCAGGCCGATGCCACCGAACTAACGCAAAACCGGGCATCGAGACGCGTAATGGCGGCCGTGCAGGAGGCGATCGCGGAGACCATCTTCGCGCTGTAGGCGGGGCCGTAGCGGCTGTTCGAGAGAGGCGCGTCCACGCCGTCTTTTAACCCAGAGCTGCTCTCAGTCAAATTGGCTCGTATGCGTAGTCGTGATAATGGGAGATTATCACGACCCTATTATTATGAGAAGGACCGGGCTATGTCTCGCCGTCATGGCGAAAACGGCCCTCACCCGCAGGCAAAGCACGCCGCCCGCCGGCGCCGACGACGTCGTGGGCGAGGTCCGCGCGCTGGCTATCGACAAGGCGGCGGTCGATCCGCAGGTCATCGCGGCCGCGGCGCGGGCCTGGTCGCCGAACACGATCCGCGCGTTCCTTTCCGACATGAAGCTCTGGGATGCTTGGTGCCGGCGCACCCGAGTGCGGGCAGGGGAGGCGACCGCCGAGACCGTCGCGGCCTATGTCCGCGCGCTGTCGGGTCAGGATCATGATGAGGCGACGCGGGCGACGCCGCAGAGGGCGGCCGCGACGATCGCGCGCTATCTCGTCAATATCGGCTGGGCCTATCGCATGGCGGGGCTGGACGATCCGACCGCAGCCCCGCTCGTGCAGCTCGAGCACAAGGCGGCGCGCAAGCTTCTCGGCACCCGCCAGACGCAGGCGCGGGGTATCCGCTACAAGGGCGATGTCAGCGATCTCGACGCGCCGGCGAGCGGCGTGAGCCTCGCGGTCCTCCTCAAGGCCACGCGCCGCGATCTCCTGGGCGCGCGCGATCGCGCGCTACTGCAGGTCAACTATGATACCGGCTGCCGGCGCTCCGAACTCGCGGCGATGCGTATCGAGCATATCGACGGGCCCGACGTCGACGGGGCAGGGGTGGTCGAGATCGGCCGCAGCAAGACCGATCAGGAAGGGCAGGGGGCTCTCGCCTATCTCTCGCCCGCGACCATGCGCGCGATCGCTGAATGGTGCGACAAGGCCGGGATTGCGCGCGGGGCCCTGTTCCGGCGCGTCGAAACCTGGTTCGATGGCTCGATCCGCGGTGTGGGAGAGGAGGCGCTCAACCCCGGCACGATCACGCTCATCTACAAGCGGTTGATCCGCCAGGCATTCGACAAGAAACTGCTGGGGGCGATGAGCGAGGCCGAGCTCGAGCGCTGGGTCGCGGCCGTGTCGAGCCATTCGATCCGGGTTGGCGTGGCGCAAGACAATTTTGCGGCAGGAGAGAGCCTGCCCGCCATCATGCAGGCCTATCGCTGGCGCGATCCCAAGACGGTCATGCGCTATGGCGCGAAGCTGGCGGCCAAGAGCGGAGCGAGTGCGCGTCTCGCGAAGCGTTTCGGCGGTGAATGACAGGTTTTAGCTGTCCGCGTTTGGACAGTCGCAAACCGATGACCTGGCGCGGTTGGGCAGTGAGCGACACCGACATGCCTCAACGACCGAAGAAGCGAGCTCGCCGTCGGGCCGGCCCTAGCGCGCACCGATGGGGGCGAAGCCGCCGACCGGCGGGAACGCCTGTGCGCACTGCGACGTTCTTCTCGTCAGCGCGAGCATGCGTGACTGAACCTCTCCGGCTCGAAACCAAATCCCAAAGTGGAGGGCGGCATGGCCCGCATGTCGAGCGATTTCTTCGTCCAGCGCCTCAAGGATTGGGGCGTGAGCCGAATCTACGGCTATTCTGGCGATGGCATCAATGGCGTGCTGGGGGCGCTCCAGCGCGCCGAGAAGGAAGGCTCGGGCATCGAGTTCATCCAGGTCCGCCACGAGGAGATGGCGGCCTTCATGGCGACGGCGCATGCGAAATTCACCGGCGAGCTCGGCGTCTGCCTGTCGACCGGCGGTCCGGGCGCGACCCACCTGATCACCGGGCTCTATGACGCCAAGCTCGACCATGTCCCGGTCCTCGCGATCGCGGGCCAGGCCGAGAGCACCGTGCGCGGTGCAAGCTATCAGCAGGAGCTCAATCTCGACCGACTGTTTGCCGACGTCGCCGCCTATGTGCAGGAGGCGAGCGCGCCGGCGCAGGTCCGCCATGTGACCGATCGCGCGATCCGGATCGCGGTCGCGGGCAACGCGGTCTCAACCATCGTGCTGCCCAAGGACATACAGGATACGAAATATGAGGAGCCGGGCCAGGCGCACGGCTTCACCCGCTCGGGCACCGGCTATGCACATCCGATCGTCGTCCCGCAGCCCGCCGATCTCGCGCGCGCGGCGGAGGTACTGAATGCAGGCGCCAAGGTCGCTATCCTGATTGGGGCGGGAGCCCGCGGCGCGTCGGCCGTGGTGACCGAGGTCGCCGACCTGCTTGGCGCCGGCGTCGCCAAAGCGTTGCTCGGCAAGGATGTCCTGCCTGACGATCTGCCGTTCGTGACCGGGGCGATCGGCTTGCTCGGGACCAAGCCATCGTCCGACCTCATGCGCGAGTGCGACACGCTTCTGCTGATCGGCACGGGCTTTCCCTGGGCCGAGTTCCTGCCGAAAGACGGGCAGGCGAGGGCCGTGCAGGTCGACATCGACGCATCGATGCTGGGGCTGCGCTACCCCGTCGAGGTCAACCTGCATGGAGATGCGGCCGAAACGCTGAAAGCGCTGATCCCGCTGCTCCAGCGCAAGGATGATCGCAGTTGGCGCGAAGGCATCGAGAAGGCGACTGCGCAGTGGTGGCAGACGCTCGAGGAACGCGCCATGGCGGAAGCAAAGCCCGTCAATCCCCAGCGCGTGGTCTGGGAAATGTCGCCGCGTCTGCCCGCCGACGCGATCGTCACCTCGGATTCGGGCTCATGCGCCAACTGGTACGCGCGCGACTATCGCGTGAAGGTCGGGCAGCGTGCCTCTCTCTCGGGCGGTTTAGCCTCTATGGGCGCTGCGGTTCCCTATGCGATCGCGGCCAAGTTTGCTTATCCTGATCGGCCCGTCGTGGCGCTGGTCGGCGACGGCGCAATGCAGATGAACAATCTGGCCGAACTCATCACCGTCCAGAAATATTGGAAGCAGTGGCGCGATCCGCGCTTCATCGTCTGCGTCTTCAACAACGGCGATCTCAACGAGGTCACGTGGGAACAGCGGGTGATGGAAGGCAATCCGCGTTTCCCGACGACGCAGGATATTCCGGACGTCCCCTACGCGCGCTTCGCGGAATTGCTGGGGCTTGGCGGCATCTACGTCGATGATCCATCCGCGCTTGGGCCGGCGTGGGAAGTTGCGCTCTCCGCCGATCGCCCGACGCTCATCGAGGTGAAGACCGATCCCGAGGTCGTGCCGTTTCCACCGCAACTGACGCTCGAGCAGGCCAAGGGTCTGATGAGTTCGATGGTGATGGGAGACAAGGGCCTGGGCACGATGATCGCCGACACGGCGCGCCAGCTCCTGGTAACTAATGCGCGATTCAGCGGTTAATGGACCGTCAGCATCTTGCTGCTAGGTGGTCGGCATGCCCCAAGCGACACTTCAGGCCTGGCTTTCACTCTATGCCGCGGTCGGCGTCATGGTGGCGCTGTGCGCTGTCCTCGCGATGATAAAGACCGCCTACGATTATCGTCTGGGAACTAGCAAACTCCCAACTGCGACCGTCCTCGATAAGGTACTCGTTGCACCCCGGTTGTGGATACGTTGGCAGATCAACTATCTGCTCGGCGCGCCGGCGATCCTCGGAATTGCGATCTATTACGCGCACTACCTCGGGTTCGATACTCTTGTAGATGTGTAAGCGAGTAACTGGACCCCCCTGCCCCGGAATTCCTGTCGACCCACTGCCAAACCGGCGGTCTGAATCGATGCTGTCCTGAACGATCCGGTGCTCCACCCTCGAGTGATCGCTGCGACATAGTCCATCGTCTCGCGAAACGGCGGAATACGGCGCATCGATCGAACGCGTCCTGGACCTGCATTGTACGCGGCCAAGGCTAGATCGACCCGCTTGAACTCATCCAGATGCGCGCGGAGGTATCTGGCCCCTCCCCTCAGGTTCGACAACGGATCTCTCGAATTGAAAACCCCAAGTCCACGCGCTGTACCGGGCATCAATTGGGTAAGGCCAACGGCGCCCTTCGGTGATACGATCAATGGGTCATAGCGGCTTTCCTGGGCCACCAGTGCATCGAAAAGCCCGACTGGCACACCAGCTTCGCACGCCACGGCCTGGATCAAGGGGTAATATTGAGCCCGCCGAGCTTCGAGCCAGCCTGGAAAATCGCCGCGTGGACGGTAGGGTGTGATTGAGCAAGCCTGTGGGGTGTAGAGATAACTTGCGATATCGGACATCGCTGCCCGGCCAGCTCCCCCCGAAACCTGGCCAGTCTGCATCCAAAGGGGCACCGATATATGCGACGTGCTTATTGCCTCCTCTTGGGGTTCCATTACGGGGCTGCCGAATGATCTGAAGTCATTGCCTAAAACGGCTTCCATGCTTGGTACTGGCGGCGTTCCGTCTGTTGGCATACCCCGCATTCTCGGGCCCACATCGATGACGGCTTCAACTGCCTGCCCATCAAATGTCATTACCTCGGCCTGCTTAGCTGCCGATGTTTGCGCCCATAGCAGTGCCATAACACTACCCACTACGCATAAGCTCGAGTTCGATCGCGTGTTCATCGATCATTGAACATCATGTTTCGATCAACCGCACAACGTGGAAAAAAATTCCACTATCTCCCAGTGCTTGATCCAGACTAGGTCAGGCAAACCCCCGTGGGTAGCAGCTAGCTCACAGATATCTGCTGGTTGGGTATCAGCTAGCTATCACATAGGTAGCGGTTGCCAAACTGCTAGAGAGCGGCTAGCTATCCAGTCGTTCGAACTATCACAGGATCGGTCATGGCTGCTGTCGTAGCATTCGTCTCACAAAAAGGCGGTGTAGGAAAAAGCACCTTGGCAAGAGCCCTTGCTCGCGAGGCGGCGGCAGGCGAACTGCGGGTTAAAATCGCCGATCTCGATACTCAACAGGGCACTTCGGTCGATTGGCACCGAGCACGCCTTGGCATCTCCATCGAGCCGATTGTGTCGGTTGAGGCATTCAAAACCGCGTCTCAGGCCCTGGCCGCTGCAGACGGCTTCGATCTGCTTATCATCGACGGCCCCGCTCGGACCAGCAAAGCTACACTTGAAATTGCACGGTCATCGTCACTCGTGGTTCAACCCACCGGCGCATCCTTGGACGATCTCAGGCCTGCCGTCCGCGAATACCATGCCCTTGTTAAGGAGGGTATCCCGACTGGACGGCTCGTTTTTGCGCTCAACCGCATTGGAACTTCGGCTGAAGAAAATGACGCGCGGGCGTATTTGACCGAAGCGGGGTATAATGTCCTCGACGGTTCGATCGTGGAACGACCAGCATACCGGCAAGCGCAGAACCAAGGCCTGTCAATTACCGAAACCAAATTCTCCGGCCTTAACCAGCGTGCTGATACTCTGATCCAATCCCTAATCGACAAAGTAGCGGGGTGAATGATGGCCGATATCTCGAAGCTAAAGAAGGCTACTCGTTTGGGTTCACCCCCACCAATCAGTGAGGCGAGCCAGAATTTGGATGCACCCGAAGTAGCCCCCGCCCCTCCGGCTGCACCGCTGATAACCGCAACCCGCATTGATGCCCGCAGTTCGCGCAAGACTAACCGCACTCAACAATTTGCGACTAGGGTCACACCCGAATGGGACAATCGAATCCGCGAAATAGCTCAACGTGAGGGTCTGCTTCTTACAGAAGTGCTCGAGAAGGCACTCGACGCTTATGAGAAACTGCTAGCTCAAAGGTAGCTAGCCGCTAGATACCAGCCATCTCAACGCTAGATAGCGGAGGTCTAACTGCTAACACGGGGATCTTCCGCTAGCTGCTAGCCAGCAGCTACTGAGTCACCTAGGAAGAGAGAGAAGGGGGTCAGAGGCAGCGAGAAAGGATCGGTCATGCCCCTCGTTGCGCTAAAACCCACCCAGACCATCGTGGACATCGTCGGCGCCCTCGGCGGCACCTGGCACGGCTACAACGCCATGTGCCGTTGCCCGGCCCACGCCGACAGCGATCCCAGCCTCTCGATCCGGCAGGGCCATGACGGCATCCTCGTTCACTGCTTCGCCGGCTGCACCGCCGAGGACGTGCTCCGCGAGATCGCGCGCATCAGACCCGGACGCACCTACGACCCACCCGCTGAACAGCGCACCGGCAGACCCGCCAACATCGAACGGCTGTGGAACGAGGGGTTGCCGATCGCCGGAACGCCCGCGGAAGCCTATCTCCGCTTTCGCGGCATCACCGGCGCCTTCGACGACCTGAGCTACCACCCGCGCTGTCCGTGGGGACCGAAACCGCATACCCGGTTCCTCCCGGCGCTGCTGATCGCGGCGCGGGAGGGGCGCACGCTGCGCTCGATTCAGCGCATCTTCCTCGACCTCGCGCATGGCGGCTATCTCGACAAGGCGACGCTCGGCACGCCGGGAGGTGCGACCTGGCAGGGCATGCGCGTCACCGACACATTGGCGCTTGGTGAGGGGTTCGAGACCTCGGCCGCCTTCACCCAGATCCACGGCATCCCGTGCTGGGCGACGCTCGGCGCGGCGCGGCTCGACCGTGTCCACATCCCCGATAGCGTCACCACGCTGATCTTCGCCGAGGACAATGACTTCGAGGGCCGACGCGCACGACGCAAGGCGTGGGCCGCCTATCGGCCGCGCGGGCTGACGCTGAAGCGGATGCCGCCACCCTCACGTTATGGCGACTGGGCCGACGTCGTGAAACCCGGAGCCTGAGAGGGAAGGGGGGTCGGGGTCGTGAGCTGCACGAGCAGCCACAGACCCGGAGACCCCCATGACCGACCTGTTCGACCCTGCGCCCGCGCGCGCCGACCATGCCACCGCTGCCGCCCGCCTGCTGCTCCCCGCGATCGCCGGCGACGCGAAGATCACCCGAGCGATGCTCAACGACGCGATGATCCGCGCCTATGGCGGCACCGACGCCGATGGTCGCTGGACCCAGCGCGAGAGCTTCGAGGTGCTGGAGCATGCGACCGCGCTGGCGGTATGCGCAGCAGGCACCACGCCGGCGGTCGACGCCGCGATCGGGCTTATGGCGCGCCTTCCTACCCAGACCGTGCGCAGCGAGGAGCAGATCGACTGGCAGCAATTCTCGACCCCGCTCGATCTCGCCACGATCACGGTCATGCTCGCGAACGCACGCGCGGATGACATCGTACTCGAACCGAGCGCCGGCAACGGTCTCCTGGTAGCGGGCCTCCCGCCGATCGCGGCGCTCCAGCTCAACGAGATCGATCCCGCGCGCCGCGAGCGGCTGTCGGCCACCTTCCCGAAAGCCAGCGTTACCGGCCACGACGGCGCGCAGATCGCCAGCGTCATGGCATCCGCGGAGCGCCCCAGCCTCATCCTGATGAACCCGCCCTTCTCGCGCTCGCTCGGCCGCGGTGCCGACGCGCTCGCTGCGGTCCGCCACCTGCAGGCGGCGATCAAGCGTGTGCGGCCTGGCGGGCGCGTCGTCGCGATCATGCCCGACTGGTTCTTCAACTCCGCGCGCATGGGCACGATCTGGTCGACGACGCTGGCGAGCGTCGCGCTGCGCACCTCGATCCGGCTGACCCATGCCTATGGCAAGCACGGCACCGGAGTCGCGGTGCGACTCTATGTCATCGACAAGACGGTGGGTGATACCACGACGGTCACGCTCCAGCGCGGCGCCGTAAGCGACCTGGTCGAGGCGCTGGTCATCCCGCCCCGGCAGGATCTGATCCCGGAGGCCGCCACTCCGGCGCCGGTCAAGCGGGGCGGGGGGCTGTCCCTCCTGCGCAGCGTGAGATCGAAGCCCGCTGCCACCCCGCGCATCTTCCGCGCTCTCGCCAGGAACGAGGTTCTCCCGGTCGGCTACCAGGTACTCGAGACGCCGGCGCCACTCGCCGAGCAGTCCGGCGTCTATCTGCCCTATCGGCCGAGCCGTATCGTGTTCGACGCTGCCGGCGAGCATCCGACCGCGCTGGTGGAATCGATCGCGATGGGCTCGATCCCCGCGCCGATCCCCGTCCATGTTCCGTCGCTGCCCGAACGCACCGTCACCGAACGCCTCCTGTCCTCCTCGCAGCTCGAGACCGTCGTTTACGCCGGCCATGCCTGGACCCAGTATATCCCGGGCCTGAGCAAGCCAGACAAGGAGGGCGTGGGGCTGGTGCTCTCCGACGACGGACGCGCGTACCGCAAGGGCTATTTCCTGGGCGACGGCACCGGGGCAGGGAAGGGGCGGCAGGTCGCGGCCGTCATCCTCGACAACTGGCTGGCGGGTCGTCGCAAGAACATCTGGATCAGCAAGAACGAGGCGCTCCATACCGACGCGATCCGCGACTGGACCGCGCTCGGCGGTCTCGCGGCCGATGTGCAGCCGCTCTCGCGCTGGAAGATCGACGAGCCCGTCACGATGGACGAGGGCGTCCTGTTCGTGACCTATCCGACGCTGCGCTCCAACCGCGGCGACGCCACCCGGCTCGATCAAATCATCGCCTGGGCCGGTGCCGACTTCGACGGCGTCATCGCGTTCGACGAGGCGCATGAGATGGGCGGCGTCGCGGGTGGCGAAGGGTCGATGGGCACCAAGAAGGGCTCGCAGCAGGGCATCGCCGGCGTTCTCCTGCAGAACCACCTGCCCGACGCCCGCGTGCTCTACGCCTCGGCGACCGGCGCGTCGGAGGTGAACAACCTCGCCTATGCCGTGCGGCTCGGCCTGTGGGGGCCGGAGACCGCCTTCGCCAACCGCGAGGCGTTCATCACCCAGATCCGGCAGGGCGGGATCGCGGCGATGGAACTGGTCGCGCGCGATCTCAAGGCGACCGGCCTCTACACCGCGCGCGCGCTGAGCTTCGCCGGGGTCGAATATGACATCCTCCGCCACGAGCTGACGCCTGAACAGATCGCGGTGTACGACACCTATGCCGATGCCTGGGCGATCTTATGCGCAGCTCGCCATAAGATCGCTTATCGCGAGGAAGCGGTAATGCGGAGGAACGCGGCGTAGTCCTGCAAAGCTG
>JAPJRE010000093.1 GCA_030824725.1 Sphingomonas sp. | reverse complement strand
CATTCCCCAGTACAACCGGAACCCATGACCGAACCCACCACCACCCAATCCTGCGGCGTCGTCGCGATCCTCGGCGCGCCGAATGCCGGCAAGTCGACGCTGGTCAATGCCCTGGTCGGCCAGAAGGTCGCCATCGTCAGCCCCAAGGCGCAGACGACGCGCGCGCGCGTGATGGGCATCGCCATCGAGGGCGACACCCAGATCATCCTGGTCGACACCCCCGGCATCTTCGAACCCGAGCGGCGGCTGGACCGCGCGATGGTCGCCGCGGCGTGGGACGGCACCGATGGCGCCGACCTCGTCGCGCTTGTCGTCGACGGCAAGGGCGGCATCGGCCCCAAGGTCCATGCGGTGATCGACAGCCTACGCGGCCGCAGGGGGCGCAAGATCCTGATCCTCAACAAGGTCGACATCGCCGACAAGCCGCGCCTGCTCGGCCATGCCGCCAAGCTCAACGAGGCGCTGGCGTTCGACGAGACCTATTTCGTCTCGGCCCAGACCGGTGACGGCGTGCCCGAGCTCAAGGCCGCGCTCGCCGGCGCGATGCCGCAGGGCGAATGGCATTTCCCCGAGGACCAGGTCTCGGACGCGACCGATCGCATGCTCGCCGCCGAAGTGACCCGCGAGCAGCTCTATCTGCAGCTCCATGCCGAGTTACCCTATGCCAGCGCGATCGAGACCGAGAAGTATAGCGAGCGCGCGGACGGTTCGGTCGAAATCCACCAGCAGATCCTCGTCGCGCGCGACACCCAGCGGGCGATCGTGCTGGGCAAGGGCGGCC
This sequence comes from Sphingomonas sp., assembly GCA_030824725.1. GTDB lineage: Bacteria > Pseudomonadota > Alphaproteobacteria > Sphingomonadales > Sphingomonadaceae > Sphingomonas. The sequence goes on along the minus strand of JAPJRE010000093.1, from coordinate 11,415 downwards.
AGCGCCTCAAGGAAATCGGCAGCCGCGCGCGCACCGAACTCTCGAAGCTGCTCGGCGTGCCGGTGCACCTGTACCTGCACGTCAAGGTCAATCCCAAGTGGGAGGAAGATCGCGGCCTCTACCGCGAAATCGGGCTCGACTGGGTAGACTGATCGCCGGCGCCCACCCGGGCCCTTATCCGCGCGGCGCGGCTATGATAGGCTGTGTCGACGAGAACAGGGTCGCACCTTTCCACGCGAGAAGGTGCCGGGATGACGCTCGAAAATGTGCAGAAAGCTACGGACATCGTTCTGAAGGGCGTCGTGGCCGCCGGACTTGCCGTCGGCACCTTCCTCCTCACCCGCGATCAGACGCAGATGAACAAGTCGAAGCTGTGCGGCGAACTGCTTCAGCAGAATTTCGACTATGTGCAAGGGCATGTGTTCACCGATGCGGGCAAGGCGCTCCTCGATGCGAAGCTCGAGGTGCAGGCGGCGATCTGCGGCAAGAGCGATCCGAAGCTTGTGCGCGTGCTCAACAACAGCTGGCAGAACCCCGCGACGCCCGGCGAAGCCATGCGCGGCGCCGAGGTGCCGCCCGGCGGGGCCGGCCGCTCCCCTGCGGCAGAGAAGGCAGCGCCCGAAGACACGACGGAGTCCCCGGCGTCCTCCTCCGCCTCCGCTGGCGGTAGTGCAGCCTCGCGGCCGCTCGAAGTGGAGGCGAACCTCGCGCGGCCGCAATGGGTCGCCGTCTCGCGGCTCGGCGACAGCAGCTATTCGGCGGTCAATTTCGATGTCGTCGCCGGCAACAAGGCCGCGGTGAACAGCGTCGGCAACGTCCTGCGCGCGCGCTGGTTCGTCAACATCCGCGCCAAGAACACGCCCGTGGCAAACGGCGACAATCCGGTCATCGGCCAGCTGCTGAGCGGCCAGTGCGTCCATGTCGACCAGGCCGTGATGGGCACGTTCAACGCCTGGGCGAAGGTGCGCCGCGTCCCGTGCCCTTCCGATGGCGGGTGACGACGCCCCGCCGATCCTCGCGAGGGCGGCACTACCCGCGCGCGCCGACACCATGGCCTGAATCGGCCAGCCTGCTGCGGCATCGCGTGCGCAGACATTCTTCGCAGCAAGGCGAAGCAACTGTCATCTGGCCTGCTTCCAGGCAGCACGTAGGAGATTCTCCACCAGCGTAGCCTGCTCGGTCATGTCGCCGTGCCGGGCGACAAGCGCCCGCGCGAACCTGCCATGGTCCTCGCGCTGGTCGGGATGGGCCAGCTGCAGCGCCAACGCGACGAACTGGGCGCCATCGCGCGCCTTCAAACGCTCGTCGCGCAACGTGAACACGAGCTGCATCTCGCTGTCCGCCGGCGGTTGCATCCACACCACCGGTACCCCGTGCGCCTGCGTTTCCAGGCACGCGTTGCCGCCCGGGAACGGGAAGGTGTCGAGGAAAACGTCGATGCATTCGCTGACGAGGTGACCGTCGATGAACTCGTCGTAGAGGATGATACGGTCGCCGGCAGGCGATGCCGCCCTGCGCTCCACGATCATCGCGGTCGAGCCGGTGCCGCCGGCAAAGAAGATCGCCTGGGGGTCGCGCTCCAGGATTTCTTCGACCAGCGCCATATAGGCCGGCGTGATCTTGGCCATGCGGCCGTAGAATCCGTAGATGGTGCTCGGCTGCGCGACCTGGGTCCCGGCGCACAGCACGTTCCGCAACGCATCGATCTGGGCTTGCGGCCTCGCGACGCAGTGGAACACGGAGGCGGTGTTCCGCGGCGTCTCGCGCATCGCCACCCGATCGTCGAACAGGCCGGACGCGGGCTTGGTGATGCCCATGAAGGCAAGATCCAGTTCCGAAATCGCCCAAGGCGCGAACCCGTTCTCGTGGAACGCCTGCACCCGGCAGGGGCGCTGCTGCAGCACCATCGTCGCGACGACGCAATTGCTGTCGGCGATCAAGATGTCGATCTCGTCCGCCTCGAGCTGCGACAGGATCGCCTGCGTCATCTGCGAGGGCGTGGGGCGGGACATGTCGCGCACCCGGAGGCCGGTTTCGGCGGCGAAATCCCACAGATTCTGCACGGGCGGCTTGATGCAATACAGGAAAGGCCAGTCTTCCGGATCGCGTATCGCGTGCTGGCCCAGCAGCAGCGAAACGGTGGTCTTCGCCACCGCATTGGTGCTGAACAGGTCGCTCGTTTCGGAAAGATAGGCGATGCGCGGCACTTCGCGCGTCGCGGGACGCAGCGGTCGCTTGGGAAAGTGCCGGGCGAGATAGGCCGCGAACGGCAGGACCACATCCGTGTTGAACCGCTTCAGCTCGGCCAGGTTCTGGGTACTGCGCCACAACAGAATATGGATGAGCGTGTAGAGGTCGGCGGCCCGGTCGACATCGCCGGCGGCGACCAGGAAGCGTGGGAAGAGGGCGGTGAAGTCGCGATACAGCGCTTCGAGGCGTGCGCGTTCGCCCTGCTGCACGGCGGGCCAGCCAACCTGGTCCATCACGGCGCTTAGCGCAGCGCGGAGGGGTTCGGGCCAAGCGCCGCCGGGAAGCTCTTGCGGCAACCAGCTGAACCGAAGGGAGCCGGTCCCGCTCGGTCGTGCCGACATATCCTTGGCTTCGCTGGCGATCATGGCCGGGACGGTAAAGAAAACTGTTTAATGCAAAGTTACGGCCAAGGCCATGCTCACGCGCGTTGGATGAACAGACAGTCGCCCGCCACGAAGGCGCGCGCAGCCTCGTCGCCCCACAGCCGGAGCAGCGCGTCGCCCGCTTCCTTGGGGCCGTCGCCATAGCGCCAGTTATAGTCGTCGATCACCACCCATCCCCCGGAGGCGACGAGCGGGGACCAGAGCATGACATCTTCCGCGGCTGCCGACCGGTCGTGATTGCCGTCGATGTGGAGCAGCGCGATCCGGCCCACCGGTTGGGAGGCCTTCGCCGGCTTCAGCAGGCGCACGGCCTCACCATCGGCCTCGCCGCGATAGACGGCATGGCCGGAAACCGAGGGCGTGCGGTACACGGTCATCGCGCCGGCCGGGGCCAGTGCCGCGAATGTCGCTTCGAACGCGTGGGCGACGCGCTCCAGCCCGGCCGAACGCGTGTATTTCTGGAGGGCGACCGGCAGATCCTGCTGCGCGCCCGCGTCCGAGCACCAGGGATCGAACACGAACATCTTACGCTCCGCCACCCCGAGCGCGCGCCCGGCGAGCAGCACGCTCGCGGAGCGGCCGAACAGGGAGCCGATCTCGACGATGTCGCCCTCCGGCGCATCGAGCAGGCAGGCGAGCAGCGCTGCCAGCTTGTCGTCATAGGACTCGCCGAACAGATCGAACGCAAGCCGGACGACGCCGGCAACGAACGGAAGACCGGGCTGCGGCTGAGCGGGCACCAAGCGCTCGATGAACTGGCCCCACCGCTCCGCCCGCGCGAAAATGTCGTCCCACCGCTCGAATTCCAGTTCGAGCGCCGAGCGGTTGATGATCCGCAGCGGACCCAAATCGTGCTCCTGCAGCAGATTGCGGAGCGCTGCGTGGACGATGTGCGCCGAAGCGTGAATCCGCGTCACGTCATGCCGCTGCACCACATCGGCAAATGCATCGAGGAACGCCGGTTCGCTGACCAGCGGCAGCCGTATCCAGGGGACTGCCCCGTTGGTGGGATCGCTGACGTCGCACGATGCCGCCACCACCGGCTCTCCCCGCTCCAGCGCTTGCTTGAGATAGGTCCGGCCATCCGGGGTGGAGACGGGAAAGACCAAGGTCACAGACATTTCGTTCATCCTGTTGCGCAGCCGGTGCGTCCAACCCATTATAGCGGCCGTTGCGGGCCACGGGCGTCCACTGCAGGGATCGGGAAGCACATCGCGGCGCCGCATCGCGGCATGCCGCGACCGCTTGGCCGATGTGTTGGACGCTGAACATGCACATTGGCCCGCGCCGTTTTGTGTCCCGTTCTGACGCACGTCCTATAATGGATCGAGAGGCGCGATGCGCGATCCCGCCAGGTGCACTGCCGAGGTCAGATAGCCAGCGCGCCTTCGGGTGGTTCGATAGCTTCTATGCACGAAGCAAGATGGTGCGGGATGAGTCAGATGAGCAGGGCGGGGCGATGACGACGCCATCCATCATAGTGGTCGGTCCGGGCCTGATGGGCCTGAAGCATATCGAGATGATCCAGGCGCATCCGCGTTGCGAACTGGCCGGCATCGTCACGCCCGGATGCAATGCCAGCAGGAACATCGGCGAACGCTTCCCCGATACGCAGATCTTCGACACGCTGGAATCCTGCCTGGCAGCGGGAACGCCATCCGGCGTGATCATCTCGTCGCCCAACGAGTTTCACTATGCGCAGGCGAAGCTGTGCATCGAGCGCGGCATCCCGGTGCTGATCGAGAAGCCGATCACCGCGCATCATGACGAGGCCCGCGATCTTGTGGATCTCGCGGACCGGCACGGCGCTAAGGTCCTGGTCGGCCACCACCGCGTCCACTCACCCCTGCTGACGGCGGCAAAGGCGATCATCGACGGGGGGCGGCTGGGGCGGCTGGTCGCTTTTCAGGGCAGCGCGATCTTCTACAAGCCGGCCGAGTATTTCGCAGCGGGGCCTTGGCGTAGCCAGCCTGGCGGCGGCCCGATCCTGATCAATCTCATCCACGAGATCGGCATCATGCGCACCTTTTGCGGCGAGATCGCAGCGGTCCAGGCGATCGCGTCCAACGCGATCCGGCAATACCCGGTTGAGGATACCGTGGCGATCAATCTGCAATTTCGGAACGGGGTCCTCGGCACGTTCCTGCTGTCGGATGCAGGGGCCTCGCCGCATAGCTGGGAGCAGACCTCGCGGGAAAACCCGGTCTATCCGACCTATCCCAGCGAAGACTGCTACAGCGTCACCGGAACGCTGGGAACGCTCGACTTTCCCAGCATGCGCCTGCTGTCCCATCCGGCACCGCAATCCCCATCGTGGCACACGCCGCTCGTGGAAGAGGTCATCCCCGTCCCGCGGGAGGATCCGCTCGCCCGGCAGCTCGGGAATTTTCTGGAGGTCATCCTCGGCACCGCCGCACCGATCGTGCCGGCCTATGACGGCGCCCAGAATGTGCGGGTCGCCGAGGCAATCCGAAGGTCCGCAGAAACAAGGTCGCTGGTGGAACTCGACGCCTGATGGTGCCGCGAAACTCCGTGAAAGGCTGAATATATCATGGCGGTCGCCATTCTCCTCGACACCAATGCGGCGTCCGTGCCGATCTACCGGTATCTCGTTGATGCCGGTCATGACGTGCACGTCGTTGGGGACAAACCGGACAACGCGCTTGCCAAGTCCGCCGACAAGTACATCAAGCTCGACTATTCGAACGTAGAGGCGGTGACGGCGCTGGTGGAGCGAGTGGGTGCGGACTTCCTCATCCCCGGTTGCAACGATCTCTCCTACGAGACCTGTGCCGCGATCAGCGCCAAGCGTCCCTTCCCCGGCATCGACCCGAACGAAACCGTCCGCATCCTCGGCAACAAGCAGGATTTCCGCCGATACGCGCAAGCCGCGGGGATCCCCGCCCCTCGCCAGATCGCCGAAGCCGATGCGCTGGCCGCCGGTCCGGTGATCGTCAAGCCCGCAGACGCCTATAGCGGCCGTGGCGTCACCGCCCTGACGGCACCATCCGGAGCGGAGCTTGCTGCGGCGATGGAACTGGCGAAGGCATTCTCACGAAGCGGCACCTGCCTGATCGAGGAATTCGTCGAGGGGCAGCTGTACAGCCATTCCGCCTTCCTCGGCGCCGATGGCATCCTCACCGATTTCTTCGTCGAAGAACATGGCTCGATCACGCCCTTCGCTGTGGATACCAGCTATGTCGTTCCGGCGTTCGATCCGGTGCTTGCGGCCAAGGTTCGGGCGTCGGTCGAGAAGATCGCACAGGACCTGCAGCTGACCTCAGGTCTGATCCACACCCAGTTCATCGTCGATCGCGACCGCTTCTGGGTCATCGAGATCACCCGGCGATGCCCGGGAGACCTGTATAGCCAGCTGATAGCAAGCTCGACCGGCTTCAACTATGCCGAAAACTATGCCCGCCCCTTTCTTGGCGAAGGGTTCGACGGCCATGCCCAGTCGTACCGCCCGATCCTGCGGCACACGATCGCGCTGCGCGCGCCGCAGGTCTTCGGGGGCCTCCAATTCCACCGCCCCATCGATATCGAGATGTTCGTCTCGCTTGCACTTGCCGGCGATCGCATCGCAGCCAGCCCGTTCGGCCGGATCGGCATCCTGTTTGCGCGGGCAGCGGATGCGGGGGCGCTCGACACGCTGATGCGCGCCACGCTGGGCGGCGAACTATACTCGGTACTTGGCCAGGATCGAAAGACGAGATCATGACGAAACAGGATTTCAGCGCCATGCTGGACTCGGCGATCGCCGCGCCGGCCGCCAACCAGCAGCTGGCCCGCGATCTTCTGTCCGCGCAGGATCGTCCCTGCTACGTGATCGGCCGAAATGCCGAGGCACTCGGGCTGATCGGCCGCTTGCGCTTGGATGGCATCGTCGACGATTTCGCGCCGGCCGGTGCCGTCTGGAACGGGCTTGCGGCGGTCGGGATGGCGCAATTGCCGCCCGATGCCGCCGTCATCAACTGCTCGACCTCGATCAGTCCGGTGGCGGTCGAGCAGCGGCTCGCGGATGCCGGGGTGCATTCGGTCGTCTCCATCCAGGAGCTCGCGCACGCATCGGGCGGCGCGATCGCCCATGCCGAGGTGGTTCGTGCGCAACGCGACGACTGGGACCAGTTCGCATCCGAATGGGCCGACCTCTTCGATACGCTCGCGGACGAAGCGTCGCGCCAGACGCTGGCCGATGTGCTGCGCTACCGGCTGACCGCCAATGCGGCCTTCATGCGCCGCTATGCCGTGCGCACCCACGAGCAATATTTCGAGCCGTTTCTCGACCTGCGATCGGAAGTGTTCGTCGATGCCGGCGGCTTCGATGGCGATACGACCGAGGAATTCTGCCGCCGGTGCCCCGATTATCGCCAGGTGCACCTGTTCGAGCCTTCGGACCGCAACCTCCGCGCGGCAAAAGCTCGCCTCGCCGGCCACCGCGACATCGTGTTCCACGCCAAGGCGCTTTCGGACGCGGCGGGGCAGATCGCGTTCGACAGCGAGGCGGGGTCCGCCTCCGCCGTTACCAGCGGCGGCCGCGAACTGGTGGAGATGACGACTCTGGACCTAGCCATCCCCGATCCGGTCAGCTTCATCAAGATGGATCTCGAAGGCTGCGAAATAAAGGCACTCGCCGGGTGCGAGCGGCACATCCGCCAGGATCGGCCCAAGCTGGCCATTGCCGTGTACCACCGCGCGAGCGACTTCCGCGATATCTGGCGATATGTTCGCTCGCTACATCCCGACTACCGGGTTTACCTTCGGCATTACACGCAGGGCTGGTCGGAGACCGTGATGTTCTTCCTCTAACCACGCAACCGCGGCGACACCCTGCTCAGGCGCTTTTCCCTCCTCGTCGACAATCGGAATTTCTCATGCCCGTTCAGCAATCTGCACTCGACCCTGCACCGATCGGCGACCCGGCCGGCTTGTACGATCACTGCGAGACGAACCGGGCTGGCGTCGTGGCGATCAAGCCGAAGGTCCTCTTCCTGAAGATCGAGGCCGAGAAGGCAGGCCCCGTACCCATGAAGATCAACGTGCCGTCCAGCGGGCTCGGCAGCGTGACCTTGCTGGAGGCCGCCGCGCTGATTTCGATCGTCAAGCTGATCCAGCCGCGGAAGATCTTCGAGTTCGGGACCTTCCTCGGCTACTCTACTTCGCTGCTGGTCGAGAACTCGAACGAGGAATGTGCGGTATACTCGCTCGACCTCGGGGACAGCCATGCGTCCGGGGAAGCCGTCGACTCCTATGCCGATGCCGACCTGCGGCGCGACGGCAACATCAACGATGACTATCTGCGCGCCGTCCAGAGTGCGTCCGCCCCCCGCTATCTCGGCGGGCTGTCCGATGCGGACAAATCCCGGGTGACGCTGCTCCAGCAGGACAGCCATACGTTCGATCCCGCTGCGCACGGCCTGGTCGGCGCGGTCGATCTCGTCTTCGTCGATGGCGGCCATGATCTGGAGACCGTGGCGATCGACACCGCCAACGCCCGAAAGATGATCGGCGACAGCGGGGTGATCCTCTGGCACGATTTCAGATCGACCATTCACGGCGACGTAACCACCTTTGTCCAAGGGCTCGCGAAGGACGAACTGGTGATCCACATCCAGCACACGATGATGGCGGTGCTGCTCGTCGGCGACATCCGACAGAGGTTCCTAGGCATCGGCGTCGACGGCCCCCACCGGGACATGGCCTGATGGCAGGAATCGAAGGCGAGGCGCGCGGGCTCAGGCTTCTGGATCGGGAAGCCTATCGGCGCTGGTCCCAGAAGCGCGATCTTCTTGCCGCGTTGCTGATCACGGTCCGCGTGGCGTTCCATGCTTCCTTGCTGGCGGCGGGGACGCTGCTTTTCGCGCACGGCCATGTCTGGGCGGCATTGCTCCTTCTGATTCCGCATTTCCTCACCTGGTCCTTCCTAGGCTGGGCGGGCATCGGCCATGAGCTGTTCCACCGTTCGGTCTTCACTGCGCGGTTGCCCAACGTGTTGCTGTTCCGGGCATTCTCCATCCTGACCTGGAGCAACTACGGCTATTTCGAGGTGACGCATCCGCAACACCACCGCACCCCGCTGGGCGCCAACGACCTCGAGGCCTCGCCGCAGGAGCGCCTCTCCTGGCTGGGTACGCTGGCGCTGCTGACCGTGGATGTCGCCGCGATCTGGCGGCGTGTCCGTGTGCTGACGCTGAACGCGACGGGCACGATTCCCAAGGGCCGGTTTGCCACGCTGTTCGCGCCGGGATCGCGCGAGGCGGTTCAGTTGAAGAACGGGGCCCGCGCCGTGCTTGCCGGCCAGGCGCTGATCCTGGTGGTCAGCCTCGTGCTCAGCGGACCCTATCTCGCCGCCGCGATCTGCCTGGCGCCCTTCTGCCTCACCTTCCCCAACCGGACGCTGGCGGCCCTACAGCACTTCAACCTGTCCGCAGACGAGATCCGCGGGCAGTATGAAGCCTCGACGCGCACGGTGGTTCTGGATCCGGTCACCGGCTTTTTCTACGCGAACATGCACTACCACCTGGAGCACCATCAATTCCCCGCAATCCCGCATTACAATCTGCGGGCGGTGCACGAGGCCTTCAAGCGCCAGGACGCGCATCGCCATATCGAGCATGGATATTGGAGCGGCGTGAAGCTGCTGGCGCGGGAGGGCTTCTTCACCGCCGGGAAGACGCCCGGGCTCCGGCGCGGGCGATAGCCGCTTCGTAGTGTCGCGAACGATTTGCGCGATACAGCTTCGATCTTCGCGAAATCCGGTCCTTATCCCTGCAGGCGTTTCCCGGGAAACAGCCACCGACCTATAAGGGTAAGATACCATCCATCCGAAAGCGGCCCGATGCGCATTCAGACAAATACCGCGGTACAGCGGAAAGCGACCGGAAGCAGAGCGATGCTTTCCGTGGTCTCCACCGATGAAGTTCCGGTCCTGCGTCCCCGCATGCCCCGCGCCGAAGCCCTGCTGCCCTATCTGCAGCGGATCGACGATCGGCGGAGCTATTCGAATTTCGGTCCGCTCGTCACGGAACTCGAAACCCGGCTCGCACAGCGGCTGGGCGTGGGCCCGGACTGCATCGTCACGGTGGCCAATGGCACCGCGGGCCTAACGCTCGCCTTGCAGGCGGTCGTCGGCAACGCCAAGGGCTACTGCCTCATTCCTTCCTGGACCTTCGTCGCGACGGCACATGCCGTCAGCAGCGCCGGCCTGACGCCGTTTCTGGTCGATGTGGACGAAGGATCCTGGGCACTGACCCCCGAGATCGCGCGCGACGCCCTGGCGCGGATCGACGGCTCCGTCGCTGCGGTGATGCCCGTGGCGCCCTTCGGTGCGCCGATGGACACCGGCGCCTGGGATCGCTTCACCGAGGATACCGGCGTCCCGGTGGTCATCGACGCGGCCGCCGGCCATGACGCGGTGCGCGTCGGCACCTCCCCCGCCGTCGTCAGTCTTCATGCCACGAAGATCCTCGGCGCCGGTGAAGGCGGCTATGTCGTCTGCCGCCGGACGGACACCATCACCGACATCAAGCAGCGCAGCAACTTCGGCTTCTACGGCACACGCGACGCCCGTGCGGTCGGAACCAATGCGAAGATGAGCGAGTATCACGCGGCCGTGGGTCTGGCGGCAATGGACGCCTATTCCAGCGATCTGGAGGGCTTCCGAGCGGTAGCAGAGGCCTATCGCGAACGCTTGGGCCGACGGCAGCAGATTGCGTTTCAGGCTGGCTTCGGAAGCGAATGGTGCGGCAGCGTCTGCGTCGCGCGGTTTTTCGGAGCGGACCAGCAGCGGCTGATGTCACGGCTCGACGCCGTCGGCATCAGCAGCCGCGCCTGGTGGGGAACCGGCGTTCATCTCCAGACCGCGTTTGCCGGGGTACCGCGCCTGCCGCTTCCGGTAACGGAGATGCTTGCCAGGGAAACCTTGGGCCTCCCCTATTATGTCGACATGACCGACACGGATGTCGAACGCGTCTGCCGCGTCATCGAACACGCCTTCTGACCGTCCGCACCGACGGGAAAGCGCGCGGGGCTGCAGGGAGGATGGATGTCGTCGAAGCGGGGCGATCACAGGGGAGTTTGCGGACGCCCGCGCACCAGCCTTCCAACGGGGACGGATCGATAGCGTTGCCGAGCACGACCTGCTCGCCTACATGACCTTCCCCGAACAGCATCGCACGAAGCTGCACTCCACCCACCCATTGAAAAGGAGGAACAAGGAGGTGAAGCGACGCGCCGACGTCGTCGGCATCTTCCCCAACGAGGACAGCATCACCCGCCTGACCGGCGCCGTGCTCCTCAAGCAGAACGACGAGTACCAGCTCCAGAACCGCTACATGCCGGTCGAGGGCATGGCTGCTCTCGCCACACTGCAAATCGAGGATGTGCCTCCGCTACAGAGTACACCCAAGGCCGCCTGATCCATGCGGCCAGGGGCCCCCATCCATGCGGCCAGGGGCCCCCCTGAAATTACACGACGTTGACGGGCACGACTGCGGCGCAGCCGCTTCCGCGGCTACAGCCGCCTTCTCCGCATCGCTGTAGATCCGCCGCCGCTCCGTTCGAGTGATGCCCTCGATTCGCCCCATCTCCTGACCTCCTTCTGGACTCCAGAAGGAGGCCACAACAGGTCCGCACATGGGCGGGCCGCGTCGGGTTCGACAAAAAGCAAATCGACGTCCCGGCGTTCCATGGGGTCCATAGAGGCCCGCTGAGACGACGCGACGCGGGGATAAGCCACGGAAAACAGGCATAAAAAAACCGCCTCAGGATGTCCTGAAGCGGT